>CAYHRR010000369.1:0-4636 GCA_964358875.1 uncultured Planctomycetaceae bacterium
CGGCGTGCAGATCGCCTCAATCAGCACTCAGATCAGCGAGGCCTTCGCGGGCCTCGATCGCATCCGCGAGATCCGCGATGTCGCCGCGGAAGACGCCGGCGATGCCGAGCGCGAGTCCTGCGTCGAGATCGCGGGCGCGATCGAGTTCGACGGCGTCTCCTTCGAATACGACGCGGGCAAACCGGTGTTGAAGGACGTGTCGTTTCGCGCACCGGCCGGTTCGACGACGGCGCTCGTCGGTTCGAGCGGTTCCGGCAAGAGCACGCTCGTCAGCCTCGTCATGGCCTTCAATCGCCCGCTCACCGGGCGCGTGACCGTCGACGGTCGCGACCTCGCGCGACTGCGTTTGCGCGAGTACCGCTCGCACCTCGGCGTCGTGCTCCAGGACAACTTTCTGTTCGACGGCACGATCGCGGAAAACGTCGCCTTTTCGCGGCCCGCAGCCACGCGCGCCGAAGTCGAAGCGGCGTGCGCGCAGGCGCACTGCGACGAATTCGTCGCGCGCTTCGAGCACGGACTCGACACGGTCGTCGGCGAGCGCGGCATCAAGTTGTCGGGCGGTCAACGTCAACGCGTCGCGATCGCGCGCGCCTTGCTCGCGCAGCCGCGCATCTTGATCCTCGACGAAGCGACCTCGAGTCTCGACAGCGAGAGCGAGGCTCTGATCCAGGACGGCTTGCAGACCTTGCGCCGCAGCCGCACGACCTTCGTGATCGCCCACCGTCTGTCGACGATTCGTTCCGCGGATCAGATCCTGGTCATCGAAGCCGGCGCGATCGTCGAGCGCGGCACGCACGCGGAGTTGCTCGCACGCGGCGGCCGTTACAAGGAGCTGCACGATCGCCAGTACAAGTTCGAGGCGGAGCGCTTCGTCAATCCCGGCGAGGAGTTGCGCGCTCCGTTGGAAGTGAAGCCGCGGTGAACAGGTCGGAGCCGCGCGAACGAGCAGCGATGCGCACTTCCCCGTTGCGGAGCAGCGGCGCTAAGGTGGCGCCGCGCTGCGCACGCGCATCTGAGCGTTGCGAGCCGACGGCACCCCTTTTCGCGTGAATTCCGCACAAACCGAGCTCGAGCGCGCCGCGCTTCCGCCGCCGGGCACCGTCGAGCGTTGGTGCCACGACTTCGTCCTCGGTCGCGACCTGCACGCGAAGCTCGCGCCCTCTCGCGCGCCCGATGTCGACGACGAGCGCAATTGGGAACGCGACGCACCTGAGCGACGCATCGCCGCGCCGGGTCGACCGAGCGCGCTCGCCGTGATCGCACGCGGCACGCCGGCGCCGCGCGGCGCCGCACTCGCACAGCCCGACGCGCGCGCGAAATTGCTGCACACTTTCGTCCACCACGAGTTGCAAGCTGCCGAGTTGTTCGCCTGGGCCGTGCTCGCCTTTCCGCGCACGCCGCCGGCGTTTCGCGCGGGCTTGATGCGATTGTGCGGCGAGGAACTCGCGCACATGAACTTGTACGCGGCTCACATGAACACGCTCGGCGTCGCCTGGGGCGCGCATCCGGTGCGCGATTGGTTTTGGGAGCGCGTACCGTTGTGCGCGAGCCCGGCGGCCTTCGTCGCGCTGCAAGGGCTTGGGCTCGAAGGTGCCAACTTGGAGCACGCTGCGCGTTTTGCCGTGCAGTTTCGCGCGATCGGCGACGAAGCCGGCGCGCGCATCCTCGAACGCGTCGAGCGCGACGAGATCGCGCCCGTCGAGCGCGACGAAATTGCGCACGTCGCCTTCGCGTTGCGTTGGTTCGAGCACTTCACGGGCGCGACGCTCGACTACGACGCGTGGCGCGCCACACTTCCGGCGCCGCTCACGCCGGCCTTGTTGCAAGGTCGTCCGCTCAATCGCGAGGCACGTCGTCGCGCGGGCCTGAGCGAAGAATTTCTCGCGCGCCTCGCCGCCGAACCTCCGACCAGCGTGCGGCGCAAACCGTGAGCGACGCACCGCGCGCCTGGGTGCTCAATCTCGACGCGGAGCACGAGCTCGAAGCCTCGTGCCGCTACGCGCCGACGCTGCATCTGCGCGCAATCGTCGCGCGCGAGCGACAGCGCTTGATCGGCACGCTCGTCGGTCCGCGCGACGTCGTCTTGACCGAGGAAGACTTCAGGCACGACACCGAGGCGACGCGACGCGCGCGTGGACTTCCCGGCATCGCCTGGAGCCCGACGCCGCGCGCGCTTGCACATCTGACGGCGGCGGGAGCGCGCCCCGTCTCCGCGCCGAGTGTGAGCGTGCTCCGCACCGTCAACGCGCGGCCGTTCGCTGCGCTCGTGCGCGAGCCGCTGCAACGCGAGAGTTTCTCGAAGCACGTCGTCGCTCACATCGATGCAGTGCTCGCGCAACTCGCGCGGCCTGCGCGCGACGGTTGGCTCGTGCGGCGCACGTTCGGCGCGGCCGGTCGCGGTCGTCGGCGACTCCACTCGGGCGCGCCGTCGAGCGCCGAACGCGCCTGGATCGACGCGAGCCTGCGCCTCGGTCCGCTCGTGATCGAACCGTGGGTCACGGTTACCTGCGAGTACACGCGCTCGGCGTGGGTGCACACCAACGGCGAAGTCACGATTTCCGCGCCGTGCTTCCAACAGACGACCGCGCACGGCTCGTGGACGTCGACGGAACGCGCGGGCGCCGGCGACGTGTCGCGCGACGATGACGAGCTGCTCGAAGGCGCGGTCGCTGCTGCGGGAGCAGCGCTCGCGGCGAGCGGCTACTTCGGTGCGTTCGGCATCGATGCGTACCGCCATCGCGCGCTCGACGGGAGTGCGCGCAGCGTGCTCAACCCGTTGAGCGAGATCAACGCGCGCTTCACGATGGACTGGGCCACGGCGATGGCGGCGAACCCGGCGACCGGAGTGGCTCTCGACCGCCTCGCGGAACTCACCGAACGCAGCCGACTCGACGCGCCGCGCGCTACATGAAATTGCGCGTGTGCAGCCCGCTGAGCCGGTCTGCGCGTTCGGCGTCGAAGCCCAGGATCCGCAGCCGATTTCGGCGCCCCGTGTGCATCTGCGTCAACAGCGCGACGACGGCTGCATGACCGCGTTCGAGCGCAGCGGGCTCCCAACCGCCGGCGGCGAGGAGCAGCAGCGCGTCGAAAACCTCTTCGTTGAGTCCGGCGCTCTCGCGCAACGCTTCGTGTCGTCGCTCGATCGCCGTGGCGAGCCGCTCGCGCAGCGCGGGATCGTGTTGCACGTGACGCGCGAGGTGCGCGACGCCGAAAGCCACGTGACGAGCTTCGTCCTGCGCCGTCAGCTTCATGATCGCGGCCGTGCACGCATCGGGCGCGTACTCGTGCAAGAACCACAGCAGGTTCACGAACGATCCTTCGCCGAGCACGCTGAGCAGGAACGAAGCGAGCGCGAAATCGGGTTCGTCGACGAGCGTCTTCAACGAGGCCTGACCGCCCGCGGTCGACAGACCGAGTTCGTTTCGCCGCAACAGCGCGCGCCGCGTGAACACCTCGATGTGCCGCGCTTCGTCGGCGCTTTGGATCGAGAGCAGTTGCAGCACCTCGCGAAAATGCGGATGCATCTGCGCTGCGAAGCGCGCGAACACGAGCAACGCCGCCGTCTCGTTCTCGATCAAGTACGTGAGCACTTGCACGAGCGCGTCCTCGAGATCGTCGGCGTGCGTCGCCGGCGCGTCCCACGGAATGGCCGTCTCCGGATTCCACTGCGCTACCACGCCTTCGCGATACAGGCCCGCCGCTTCATCGGCCCACACCTGCGGCTTGGATGCCAAGGCGAATTCGAAGCCGGGACTCCCCGCTTCGACGCGCGCGCCGCGCGCAGCGAGACCCCAGTGAGGCGCCGGTGCGTCGACGACCGCGCCGGGGACCTTCGCATCCGCGACGCCCGCGCGTTGTGCACCGCGCCAACGGCCGCTTTGCGCGTCACCGCGTCGAAGCCGTGCGACATGATCCGCTGACTGCGCGTCGCAAAAGCCGTGACCCTGCATGCGCGCCCACGCGCGCAAGTGCACGGCGAGCGCGGGGGCGCTGCCGCTGACCGCCAACTCCTCGCCGACGGCGCAGCGAGCGAGCGCGCGCTTGACGAGCAAGTGCGCGCCGCTCTCGAGTCCGAGTGAACCGAGTTCGACCCGTTGGTCTGCGCCGGTGCTCATGCGACGCGCATGCTCTCCAAGAACGCCTCGAGGTAGCGAAAGCGAGCGCAAGCGCGCTCGAGTTGCGCGTAGCCCGAAGTGCGCCCGACGCGCCAGGCCTTCAGGCCTTCGAGGTCCATCAACGCGCGCACTTCGGGATCGTCGTAGCGCATCGACATCAACAGCTGCTGGAACTTGCCGACGAGTTGGGCCGGAGCACCGTCGAGCACCGTGAAGTTGCAGTGGTCGTAGGGCGCCGTTTGCGCGAGCACGCGCGTCGCTCCGTGCGAATAGGTTCCTTCGCGCGCAAAAACGAGGTGATTGCCGTCGATGCAGCAGGCCGCGTCGACTTCGCCGCGCATCAGCGCCTTGGCCGCGTCGCGTTCGCCGCCGACGTGATCGCCGTGCTTGCCGACGAGCACGTCGAAGCGGCGCACGTGGAAATCGCGCTCGGGCTCGAGGCCCGCTTCGGCGAGGTGCAGCAACGGAATCAGCGTCGCTTGCGGCGAATCACCGGCGCCGACCCCGACGGTCTTGCCGAG
>CAYHRR010000370.1:0-4630 GCA_964358875.1 uncultured Planctomycetaceae bacterium
GTGGATCACGCTGGGCACGCTGAATTTCGGCGCGTCCTACGCGATCGTGTATTGGAGCGAGACCGTGCTGCCGTCGGGGCTCGCGAGTTTGCTGTGGGGCGTGTTCCCGTTGTTGATGGCGCTCGCCGGGCACTGGTTCCTGCCGGGCGAGCGTTTGCGGCGCGCGCAGTGGTTCGGCTTCGCGCTCGGCTTCGTCGGATTGGGACTCTTGTTCTTCACGGACCTGCGCGCCTTCGGCGGCGAGAGCGTCACGGCCGCGCTGATCCTGTTGTGCTCGCCGCTCGTGTCCGCGATCGGCGCGACGCTGGTCAAGCGCCACGGCGCAGGCGTGAATTCGATGCTGCTCAATCGCAACGCGATGTTGCTCGGCGCTGTGTGGTTGTCGCTGCTCGCCGTGTGGCGCGAGCGCGGCGTCGAGGTGCACTGGACCGCCGGCGCGGTCGGCAGCGTGCTGTACCTCGCGCTCGCCGGCACGGTGCTGACTTTCGGCTTGTACTTCTGGTTGATGAAGAGCGTGCCGGCGTACCGCCTGAGTTTGATCGCGTACGTGACACCGGCGATCGCCTTGTCGCTCGGCGCGCTGCTGCGCAAAGAAGCTCTGACGCCGACGATGCTCGCGGGTGCGGCTGCGGTCTTGATCGGCGTCGTGTTGGTGGTGCGCGGCCGGCGCTGACGCGCGCGCTCGCACCAGCGCCAAGCCGTCAGGGTCGGCGCTGCGTCGTCGCCCACAGGTGGCGCTGCAAGTCGAGGTTGCGCGGGATCTGCCGGCCGAATTCGAGATCGACCATGATCGTCGCGATCTCGTGCGGGCGCAGCGTGAAGCGCAGCGCGCTCCAGGGCAGCCCGGCCGGACCGAAAGGCGGTGCGGCATCGCGCGGCGTCAACGTCTCGACGATCGCGCCGAGCATGTTCGTGCGCGCCGCCTTGGCGATCGGTCCCGGCAAGCGCAGCGTGACGTCGGCCGGCTTGCCGTCGAACTCGACCAGTCGGATCACAAACGGATCGCGCACGTCCTTGGCGAAGTGCCCGTCGACGTACTCGGCGGCGCGGCGGCTCTCGCGATAGAAGGCGGTGGCGAGCACGTTGGGCGCGTCGACGTGGACGCCGCCCAAGCTCGGCGGCAAATCTCCCCCGCCGGCGACCGCCGCCGAATCTTCGAAGCGCGGCGAGCCGAGGTTGCACTCCATCGACATGCGCATGCGCTCGGTCGGCGTCATCGCGCCGTGCGGCGCGATCCACACTTCCGCGTCGAAGGCCGGGTCGTAGTGCTCGCCGTCCCACGGATCGTAGGCGTGCAGCAAGGCGCGCACTCCCTGGGCGTCGCGGAAGAAGCCCTGGCTGCCGTCGTGCAGCACGAGCACGCCGCGACCGGCGTCGTCGTCCTCCAGCAAATCGACGAACGACTGCGCCGTGAACGGACGCACGATGTCCTCGAACTCCTGTTCCGAAGTCGTCCAGTCGCCGGTCGGGTACTTGCGCACGAAGTTGCGCTCCGCCGTGAAGGCGCTGACGCCGTAAGGATGGTCGTGCAGCAACTTCGCCGGCTTGAAGTTGGTCGCGAACGGCAACTGCAAGCCCGCGTGCATGCCGCCGTCGGGTTGCGCGACGTTCTCGCCTTGCAAGCGCATCCACAACGCGTCGTGCAGCATCGACATCGAGTAGGTGATGCGCAGTCGGCTGCCGCCGCGGCCTTCGCGCACGAAGACGAACTCGGCGAACTCGTTGGACTCGGCTGCGTCCGAAGCGAAGGACACCGTTTCGAAGCGCTCGAGCGCCTTGTTGCGCCGCATTTCGAGCGCGCCGAAGGGACGCGCGCGCTGCAGGATGCCGTCGGGGAAGTCGCGTGAGACGATCTGCGTGACCAGCCCCTTCTTGCGGTCGATGCGCACCTCGAAATCGCCGCGGAACAGCACGAGTTCCGTCTCGCCGACTTCCATTTCGATGCGGCCCAAGCGCGGTTCCTCGATCTCGTCGTAGGGATCGACGACGCGGTAGCCGAAGGCCGGCACCGCACGGACCACGCCGTGCTCGTGCACCACGTCGCGCGTCCAACCGAGCGCGTTGAAGACCAGCGTGCTGCCCTCGAGCGCGTCGACGCGCCGGCCCAAGTGCTCGAGCGTGCGCGCGAACACGTCGCCCGAAAGCGACAAGGCGCGTTCGAACGTGCGCTCGCCGATCGAACCGCACTGTCCCTCGCGTTGATGAACGTCGTGGTGTTGCGCCGCGAGCAAGTCGCGCCAGGCCTCTTCGAGCTCCCAAGTCGGATAGACGTCCCACGACGGATAGGGCCGGCCGAACAAACCGGCCAAGGCCGAGATGCTCTCGGCTGCAAGCAGTTGCTCCTCAGCGCTGCGGCTCGAACGCGGCATGTAGTCGCCGTTCTTGCCGAGCGTGATGCCGTGGAAGACCTCGTCGAGCGTGTAACGGCGCAGCGGCGCCGCCGGCAGTTTCGAACGCAACTCGGCGACGAGCTGCGACAGCGTGCGCGGCTCGATCCGAAAGCGCGGATCGGCGAACAGCGCCTTCAGTCGCGGCAGCAACAACTCGGAGCGACACATCCAATCGGGCGACGGAAACAGCTCGAGCCACTGCACCAACGCCGGATGTTCGAGCGCTGCGATAAGCTCCGAGTCGAGACGTCCGTCGAATTCCTCCGGCCAAGCGTGCAAGCACAGCTCGTTCCGCGGCAGAGCCGCCAAGCGCGTGCCGTCGAGTCCTTCCCACTGCACGAGCGCGTGGGCTTCGTCGGGCATGTGCGGCGTGGCCCAACCCCAGGGGAAGAACAGCGCGGCGCTCGTGTGCCCGCACCCGGCGAGGATCTGCGGCAACTGCGGGAAAACGCCGAATTCTTCCTCCCAAAACGCCGTCGGCCACACACCGACCAAGCGGCGCACGACGCGCGCGCCGTACACGCGCTGCCGCACGTTCGACTCGCCGCCGTGGAACAAACCGTTGGGTTGGCCGTAGCTCGCGCCGACCGGTTCGACGACGCCCTTCGCGACCGCCTCGCGCAACTGAACGAGCGCCTCGGGATTCTCCGCCGCCAACTTCTCGTAGCCGATGCCGTCGAAGTCGAGATTGCCGCGCGCACCGGTCGCCGCGCACAACGCGAGCATGTCGCGCACCGAGCTCGGCAACACGTCGTAGCCCCACAGCCACTGCATGTCGGTCCAGTGGGCGTGATTGCCAAACGTGAAATAGAGCGGCTTCGACATGAGCAGCGACTTCAACCAGCGCGCGGCGAGCCGCGGCGACGCGCGACACGGCTCGCCGGCGCTTGCTTGCCGAGCGTCGAAAGATGCAGCGTCTTCGTCATCGCGGGCCGCGCATGCTATCCGCGCGAAGCAGGCCGAACATCGGCTACTTCCGCACCGGCTTGAGCGTGTAGCTCGCCTTGACGAAGTCGTGCCACGCCGCCTCGAAGTCGGCCTGCGGAAGGTCGAGCGCGAGCTGCAGCGCTTCGGTGACGAGCTTGCGCTTCTTGAGTTGCTTGGCGAGGCGAGCGAGCGTGCCCGGGTACTTGCGCATCAAGCAATCGACGTAGGACCAAGCGAAAACGCGCTGCAGCGGCGCCAGCCCGAGCAAGTCCGAGCCTGCGACGTTCGACAGGCTGGGCACGGCCGCGTGCGCCAGGCCGTCGAGCACGTGCGCCTCGAAGCGGCCGAGTTTCGCGGCTTCGAGCACCTTCGGGTCGACGTTGCACCACTCGACGGCCTCGCCGAAGTACTTGATCTCGAAGTAGTGAGCGAGGCCCTCGTCGATCCAACCCGACTTGTCGTTCATCAAGGCGACGGGTTCGAACACCGAGGACAGCAGGCAGTGCGCGGCTTGATGCACGAGCGCATGGCGCAAGTCCACGTCGGTGCGCAAGCGGCCCTTGCCGCAGAGCAGCGAGATCACCGGCTTCGCGCCCATCAACTTCGCCTGAGCGTTGGCCCGCTCGAGCGTGTACCTCGAAGCCGCCTTCGATTGGTCCGACTCCTTGATCCACAGCATCACATGGAGCTTGCCGCCGAAGTCCTCGTCCTTGCAGCCGGCCTCAGCGCAGAAATCCGCGCGTTGGCGTTCGAGTCCGTCGAGCAACCAGTGCGCTGCCGCGTGCTGCGACGTCGCGCGCTTCGCGTCGGTCTTGCGCACGTCGCTGGTCACGATGAAGTGCGCGGACTCGATGTGCACCAAGTCCTTCGTGTTCATGTACTCGTCGATCGGCCGCAGCGTGTTGCGCCAGAGCTCGAGTGTGGTGCGCGCCGCAGCGACGTCGATCTCCGCCGCGTGCTCGCACATCGTGCAGTCGCGCAAGCGCACGCCGCCGCAGTCGCCGCAATCCTGCGCGACCGAGCAAGACTCGAAGGGCAACTCGGACTCGCACGCTTTCGACGCGCACAAGCGGCACACGCTCACGCCGCGGTCCTTGCATGATTCGCAGACCGGCCGCGGCGGTTCCTGCGCAACGCCGCGCGAAAAGGGAATGAGGACTGCCGCTCCGACGAGCATGAGAACGCTCAACATGAACTGCCTTCCTTTCGATCGCCCTGTGGCGCCGGCTCGCGCGCGTGCGACGACACCGAGCACCGTTGCGTCCGCGTGCACGTGAGCGCGGCCGCGCAGATAGGCGGTGTGCTGGAACCGG
>CAYHRR010000371.1:0-2720 GCA_964358875.1 uncultured Planctomycetaceae bacterium
TCAGCTCTTCGGCGCCGGCGGCGCGTCCTTGTCCTTGCGTGACGGAAACTCGACGCCGTACTTCGCGCTGAGTGCCGCCGGGCTGACCAAGCCTTCGCGCGTCTCGCGGTAGCGCTCGTAGGTCGCCTGGCGCTCGATTTCGCCGTAGTCCTTGGGCTCGATCGCCACCTTCTCGGGCTCGCGCACGCCGACGTGGCGAACCACGAACAGGCGCGAGCGGTCACCGGACGGCAACGGGCCGAGCACTGCGTTCTCAGCCGAGGTCAAGGCGACGCGCGCGCCCGCGGACAACTCGACGGCGAAGCGTTGAGCATCATCGGCGTTCGCGGCGAAGTCTTCCGGCAGCTTGCCCGCGTCGATCCAACCCGTGGCGACGACCGACGCGTTCACGGCCTGCGCCTTCTCAGCGAACACCGCGCTTTCCGCCGTCGGAGCGGCGCCCGGGACAGCCTCGGCCGACTTCAGCGACTCGACGAAGGCCTTCGCCTGCGCGGTCGCGAGTTCCGTGGCCTTGTCCGCGAGCCATGCGTCGACGCAGGCCTCGCGCACGACGGTGAACGGCGGCGCACCGGCGACGCTGTGCTCGAGCACGTGTCCGAACACCAACTGCTTCGTGCCCACGACGAGCGCGATGAACTTGTCGCCGCGCGCGGCGCGCATCAGTTGATCCGACAGGTTGGAGTCACCCAGCTTCGGATCGTCGGTCCATTCCTGCTGCGTCAGCGGCGCGGCGACGGTTTCCAGCGTCAAACCCAGGGCCGCGGTCTCGCCGGCCCAGTCGACAGCCTCGCCCTTTTGCAAACGCGCCTGCATGTCCGCCTGCATGTCGACGATCGCGGCGTGGCCTTGCGACTCGGCGCGCGCCTGCTCGGCGACCTCGTCGAACGACTGGTAGACCTTGTCGAAATCGTTGGCGGCGTCGGTCTTTTCGGTCGCGCGCCGGAAGCGCAGGTGCGCGAAGCGGTCGTAGTAGTCGTGCGCGAGCTTCTCGAGATCGGTGCCGGCAGCGCGCGGGTACTTGGCGAGCAGCGCGCCGGGCACCGCATCACCGGACCTCCACACGACGAGCTCGGCGCTCGCGCGCTCGGGCGTCCACTGCTCTTGGAACATGCTGCGCTTGCGCGCCGGATCCATCTGCTCGTACCAGGCGATCAAGCCCAGTTCGTCCGGCATCTCGGTCGCGGCGGCGGTCTTGGCCGTCTCGATGTTGAAGGCCACGACGTCGAAGGAGTGCTGCTTGTGGCGTTCCTTCCAGGCCTTTTCGATCGTCGCGCCGTCGGGTTGCGAAACGACGCTGAGCATCGCCTCGTAGCGTTGCACGCGCAGCATCGTGCGCAGCGCCTCGCGAAACTCCTTGTCGCTCGTCCCGGCCGACTGCAGCGCCTGCGCATAGGTCGCCGAGTCCGCGAAGGCCGGAACCTGGAAGAAGAAGTCGCCCATCATCCCCGCCGGCAGGTCCTTGGACTTGGCGAGCACGATGTACCCGCCGTCGCGGATGAGCTTGCGCAATTCGTTGTCGGTGACCTCGATGCCCGCGTCCAGGGCGATGCGGTCGAGCACCAGCACGCGCCCGATCTGCTCGTCCTTGTCGAGGAACAGGCGACCTTCCTTGCCGCTGTTGACCAAGCGCAGGAAATTGTCGAAGCGACGCCGCGCGAAGGTGAAGTCGCGGTTGCTCATCTCCTGGCGGCCGAGCGTCGGATGGTTCCACACCATGTACGCGCCCTCGCTCGGATCGGAGGGCTTGAACAGCGACTGGAACTGCGCCGGCACCACGTAGATGATCAGCGAGAAGACGAGCAGTCCCAGGATGATCATGAAGCGCGTGCGGCTCTGGCCGCGGGGCACATGGACTTCTTCGTCGTCCTGGTGTGCGGGCGCTTGCTGATCGGGGGTCGTCTGCGATTCGGGATGCTGTTGCGACATAGTTCGACTGGGGCCGACGAAAGGGCGCGAAGTCTAAGCGCGGGCCGGGTGTAGCGCCAAATCCACGCGCCCCCAAGTGCGCGGGAAGTCCGCGGAATCGACTTCGGCGCGAGCTGGAGCGCGCCGTCGTTACGCCGGGTCTTCGACGACGCGTGCCGCCTGTCGGCAGGACGGCGCAGCACTTCACTCGCGCGGCAAGCTCGACGCCGAGCGCGGCTCGAGCGACGCACGCCCGGCAACCGCCGCTAGTCGCGCAAGAGCTCGCCGTCGCGCGGCAGGTCGTCGAGCGACGCGAGCCCGAAGGCGTCGAGGAACTTCTTCGTCGTGCCGTACAAAAGCGCGTGGCCGGGATCATCGGAACGGCCGGACACCTTGACCAAACCACGATCGACCAGCGTGCGCAGGATCGGACCGACCTGCACGCCGCGGATGGCCTCGATCTCGGCCTTGGTCACCGGTTGGCGGTAGGCGACGATCGCCAAGGTCTCGAGTCCGGCGGGCGAGACCTTTTCGTCCTTGCGGACCTTGTTGAGGCGGCCGACGGTGTCGGCCATCTCCGGCGTCGTGTAGAGCTGCCAGCCGCCGGCGATCGTGCGCAGTTCCCAGGGCAGACCGGCCGTGCGCAGGCGCGTCGCGAGCGCACTCAACCCGGCCTCGATCTTGGCCTCGGGCGTGTTGCCGAGCAGTCCGGCGAGTTTCGCGGTCGACAGTGCGTCGGGTGAGGCGAAGAGCAACGCGGCGATCTCGCGCTCGATTTCAACCTCGCTGAGCTCGGGTTCAATCTCGCCGAGCTC
>CAYHRR010000371.1:2820-4603 GCA_964358875.1 uncultured Planctomycetaceae bacterium
GCGTCGAGCGACTCGAGCAACGCCGCTTCGGTCGGCGCGGTCGCGGCCGACTCGCCGGTCAGCGTGACTTCGTCGCCGAGCGGCAGTGCGGCGGATTGCGGAAGGGCCTCGCTCATGGGGGCAAGAGCATCGCGGAGCGTGCTCGCGCGGTCAAGGCGCGGAAGCCTCGACGATGTCGAAGAAGGCGTCGACGGCGACTTGGTAGCGGCGCGTCATCGCCGCACGCCACTGCAGAAACTCGCCGTTGGAGACCCCCTCCTCGACCAAGCTCGCTTCGACGGGGTCGCGCAGGATCTTCCAGCCCCCCGCCAGGGCGTCGCGGCGCGCGTCGACCTGCAACAGCAGCCAACGTCCGGACTGTTCGAGCGGCCCGCCGACGCTTCCGACCGGCGTGGCGAAGGCCAGTCGCGCGAGTTCCGAGCCCTCGGCGCGCGCGAGCGTCATGCGCGTGGCGTGGGTCGCCGCGTCCTCGCCGAAACCGTGGGCCAGCGCGACTTCGTCGAAGGTCGCGGCGGCGGCGAGTTCGGTGCGAGCGACGGCCAGAGCCTCGGCGCTGCGGATTTCGGTGATGCGCACGTCGGCGCGATCGCTTTCGAGCATCCAGGCGCGCACGCAGCGCTCGGCGAGCAATTGCACGATCGCGTCGGAGCGCAGGCTTGCGCGGTACAGCTTGGGATCGACCTTGAGCACGCGGTCGACGTGCTCGTCGAAGCTGAGCTTCGAGCCCTTCTCGGTCAGTCCTTTTTCGAGCGCTGCGACGGTGCGCGCACACTCGACGTCGACGGCGCGTTCTTCGAGCAAGACGCCGAGCCGGTCGGCCTCGAGCGTCGTCAGGCGCGCGAACACCATCTGCTCGAGCACCGCGCGCGCCGAGGCGTTGTCGGCGATCCACAGTCGCCGCAGGAACTCGCGCGCCTCGAGGCCGCGATCGCCGATGCGACCGAGCGAGAGTTCGGCCGCCGCAGGCTTCGCGGCCTCAGCTGCGCTCGCTTTCGTCGCCGGACTCGCGGCGTCGGTTTTCTGCGCAGCGACGGTCGGACTCGCATCCGCCTTGGGCTTCGCAGCGTCGAGAGCGTTCGCCGCGTCCGTGCCGAGTGATGCGCTCGTCGCTCCCGCGCCGAGTGGTGCCTGCTCCGCCGCAGCCTTCGGCGCCGGCGCGACGCGATCGAGCCGCGCGCGATCGGGATTCGAGGTCGCTTGACAGCTCGCGAACGCCGCAGCGATCGCGCACAGCACGCCGCTCGCGCGACTCATCGGTACATCACGCGTCGGAACACGCCGACGTGGTGGCAGGTCGGGCAATCGACGATCTGGCTCGAGCTGCCCGTCGGCGCTTGGCCTGTGTTGCTCGAATTCTGGCGGCCCATCGCGTTCAAGATCTCGCGCGTACCTTGGCCGCCGCAGTCGGGGCAGTTGCTGAAGGTCGGCTTGCCCAACTGGTATTGGCCGGAGTGCTCGACGTAGTGCGCGAGCATCCACTGACCCTTTTGGAAGGCCGGATACTGCTTCCAAAACAGCGCGTTCGCGTCTTCGTCGTCCTGCGACGAGCCCTTGGCCTTCTTGACCATCTCCTGGTTCTGCAGGTAGCGATCGATGCGCTCTTGGAACTTCTTGCGCTCGCTGTCGGTCTCGCTGAGCTGTGCCTCGGGTTTGTTCTCTTCCTTGACGAGGCCCTTGCGCGCTTCGCTGTCGCCGAGCAAGAACGTGCCGTAACCGTAGGACGCGCGGCGCCAGCGGCCGTCGGCACGCTCGCCCCAGTACTTGACGACGAGATCGGAAGTCA
>CAYHRR010000372.1:0-4590 GCA_964358875.1 uncultured Planctomycetaceae bacterium
CGCGCGACCGCGACTGCCGGAGCCTCAGCGCAGCGTTCAAGTCGAGCGGCGCAACGTGACGCTGTTCGAGGACTCGGTCGGCACCACGCGCTCACGGCGCACCGTCGCTATCGCGGCGCAGCTCTCCGCCAATGTGTTGAGCGTCGCCGTGCAAGCGGGATCGAGCGTGCGCGCCGGTCAAGTGCTGATCGCGCTCGACGACCGCGAGCTTGCAGCGCGGGTAGCGCAGGCCAAGCAAGCGTTGATCGGGGCCGAAGCCGGCATCGCGCGCGCGACACAGGTCAAGGTGCAGGCCGACGCACGCGCCACGCACGCCGCTGCCGCACGCGAACGCGCGGCGAAACTTCTGGCGGAAAAGGCCGCGACGCTCGAACAAATGGAAGCGGCGGACGCCGGCCATCTCGCCGCCGGTGCCGCTGTCGCCGAAGCGAATGCGGCCGTCGCAGGCGCGAAAGCCGATCGCGAGCGCGCAGAGCAAGCGATCCACGAGGCGGAAATCGCCTTCGGCTTCGCGACGATCGAGTCGCCCATCGACGGTGTCGTCGCCGAACGAGCCGTAGAAGCCGGCGACCTCGCTTGGCCGGGCCGCACGTTGCTCGTCGTGCTCGATCCGAATGCACTGCGGCTCGAGGCGCGCGTGCGCGAGAGCCTGATCGGCCGTTTGAAAGTCGGTGACGAGCTCGAGATCACCTTCGACACGCTCGAGCACAAGGTCCGTTCGAGGATCGCGGAGATCCTGCCCGCCGTCGACCCGCGCAGTCGCACCTTCGAAGTGCGCGCCGAGTTCGACGTGTTCGAAGGCGTGCGGCCGGGCATGTTCGGGCGCTTGAGCATCCCGTCGGGCTCGCGCTCGGTCGTCGTCGCGCCGCGCAGCGCGATCGCGCGCGTCGGTCAACTTTGCAGTGTCATCGCGCTCGACGACGGCGAGTGGAAACGTCGACTCGTCACCGTCGGAGAGCTGCTCGATGCCGATTCGGTGGAAGTGCTTTCCGGCCTGTCGGGCAGCGAACGCGTCGGACTCGCCGCCGAGGAGCAGCGATGACGCTTGCTCGAGCGGAGCGCGAAGGTTGGATGTCGCGCATGGTCCGGGCCTTCACGGTCGGACCGCTTTCGCCGCTGCTGCTGATCCTCGCGGCCGTGGCCGGACTCGTCGCCGTGCTCGCGACGCCGCGCGAAGAGGAGCCGCAGATCGTCGTGCCGATGGCCGACGTGCTCGTGTCGTTCCCCGGCGCGAGTTCGCAGGAGGTGGAACAGCTCGTAGCGACGCCGCTCGAGAAGCTGATGTGGCAGATCGACGGAGTCGAGCACGTGTATTCCGTGTCGCGGCGCGGCGGCGCGGCCGTCACGGTGCGCTTCTTCGTCGGAGAGGATCGCGAGCGCGCGCTCGTGCGCCTGCAGTCGAAGATCGAGGCCCACCGCGGCGACGCGCCTCCGGGCGTGGCGGGCTGGGTCGTTCGACCGGTCGAAATCGACGACGTGCCGATTGTCGCGCTCACGTTGTGGTCGGGCGTCGCCGACGAAGCGACGCTGCGCCGAGCGGGTGAGGAAATGCTCGCGCGCATCGAAGCGGTGCCCGATGTTTCGCGCACCGAGATCTTCGGCGGATTCCCGCGCGAGGTACGTGTCGAGCTCGACCCGCAGGCGCTCGCCGCGCGCGGCCTGTCGCCGCTCGAAGTCGCCGGAGCCCTTTCGGCCGCCGATGCCGCGCTTGGAATCGGCGCCTTCGATCGCGGCAACACGCGCGTCGATGTCTTTGCCGGACCGTTCCTCGGCGGCGCACGCGAGGTCGGCGAGCTCGTCATCGGAGCCAACGGCGATCGTCCCGTGTACGTCCGCGATGTCGCCACGATCGTCGACGGACCGACCGAGGCGACGGCCCTCACGCGCATCGGCTTCGGGCCGCAAGGCGCGGCTGCGCAGGGCCGGTCCTATCCCGCCGTAACGCTGGCGATCTCGAAGAAGAAGGGCACCAACTCGGTCGACGTCGCGCGCGAAGTGATCGCTCGCGCCGAAGACCTGCAACGCGAGATCCTGCCTGCGGACATCGAATTGCTGGTGACGCGCAATTGGGGCGAAACCGCCGACGACAAGGTCGACGAGTTGCTCGGCCACCTCACGCTCGCGATTGTGACCGTCGTCGCGCTCGTCGCGTTCGCGCTCGGCGCGCGCGAGGGCTTGATCGTCGCCGCAGCCGTGCCGGTCACGTTCGCGTTGACGCTCGCCTTCAACTTGTTGGCCGGGTACTCGATCAACCGCGTGACGCTGTTCGCGTTGGTGCTCGTGCTCGGACTGGTGTGCGACGATCCGATCGTCGACGTCGAGAACATCCACCGCCATTTCAAGCGTGCGAAGCAAGCGCCGCTCGAGGCGGTGATCGCTGCGGTCAACGAAGTGCGACCTCCGGTGATTGTCGCGACGCTCGCGGTGATCCTGTCCTTCCTGCCGCTGTTCTTCATCACCGGCATGATGGGCCCGTACATGCGGCCGATGGCGTTCAACGTGCCAGTGGCGATGGCCATGAGCCTCGTCGTCGCCTTCACGGTGACACCGTGGATGAGCTACAAACTGCTGAAGCCGCACGCGGGCGCGCACGACGACGGCGACGGTCCGCTCGAGCGTGTGTACACGCGATGGCTGCGCGCACTGCTCGAACGCAAGACGCCACGGCGCGCGTTGTGGGCTTCGATCGCGATCTGCGCCGCGCTCGCCGTCGGGTTGGGTGCAACGGGCGCCGTGCCGCTGAAGATGTTGCCCTACGACAACAAGAGCGAGCTCGACCTCGTGCTCGACTTGCCCGAGGGCGCGACGCTCGAAGCTACCGACGCGGCGGTGCGCGACATCGAAGCGCGCCTCGCGACCGTCGCCGAAGTGACCGACTTCGAGTCGTTCGTCGGAACGTCGAGCCCGATCGATTTCAACGGTCTCGTGCGGCGCTACAACTTGCGCGCTTCGCCCGAGCTGGCCCAAGTTCGCGTGCGCTTGGTGAACAAGGGCCTGCGTGAACAACAGAGCCACGAGATCGCGCTGCGCTTGCGCAAGGACCTCGATGGGCTGGCGCAAAAACACGGGGCGAGCTTGAAGATCGTCGAGCTGCCTCCGGGGCCGCCGGTGTTGGCGACGCTCGTCGCCGAAGTGCGCGGGCCGGCCGAGCGCACGTACGAGGAGTTGGTGGACGCGGCCCGGCGTGTCGCGCTGCAACTGCGCGCCGAACGCGGAGCGGTCGACGTCGACGTGATGGCGGAGGCGCCGCGCACGCGACTCGAGTTCGAGCTCGACAAGGAGAAGGCCGCGCTGCACGGGATTTCCAACGCGGAAGTGACGCGCACGCTCGCGCTGGGACTTTCGGGCGCGGGCGTGGCGACGGTTCACGAACCCGGCGAGCGCCGACCGCTGCTCTTGAAAGTGGGCCTCGATCGCGTCCACCGCGGCGGAGCCGAAGAGCTCGGACGTCTCGGCGTGAAGGGCAGCGACGGTGCGCTCGTTTCGATCGCCGAACTAGGACGTTTTCGCGCCGCACCCCAGGACGGCCCGATCTACCACAAGGACCTCCAACGCACCGTGTTCGTCGTCGGTGACGTCGCCGGCCGGCCACCGGCCGAAATCGTGCTCGCCATGCAGGGCGCACTAGCCCGTGACGCGCTTCCCGGCGGCGTCACGGCCGACTGGTCGGGCGAAGGCGAGTGGCAGATCACGCTCGACGTGTTCCGCGATCTCGGCCTGGCCTTCGCCGGCGCATTGATCGGCATCTACGTGCTGCTCGTGATGCAAACGCATTCGTTCCTGTTGCCCTTGGTCGTGATGCTTTCGATCCCGCTCGGAGCCATCGGCATCCTGCCCGGCTTCTGGATCTTGAACCTGCTGCGCGACGATCCCGTCGGCGGGTTCGCCACGCCCGTCTACTTCACCGCGACAGGCATGATCGGCATGATCGCGCTCGCCGGCATCGTCGTGCGCAACTCGATCATCCTGATCGATTTCATGCGCGAGCGCGAAGCGCAGGGCGCGACCGTCGAAGCCGCTGTCATCGAAAGCGGATCGAAACGTCTGCGCCCGATTCTGCTCACCGCCGGAGCCGCGATGCTCGGCGCTTGGCCGATCACGCTCGACCCGATTTTCTCCGGGCTGGCGTGGAGCTTGATCTTCGGCTTGGTGGCCTCGACCGGCTTCACGTTGCTCGTCGTGCCGCTCGCCTACCGGATGCTGCGCGGCAGCGCGAAGCACGCGACGGCGCTGTAAGCGCGGGCCAAGCGACGCTTCGAATTCGGCGCAGCGCGCAGCGTTCGCGGCGCGCCGCGTCTACGCGTGCGCCGCCGGCTTGCGTGCCGCGAAGTCGAGCACGATCGGCGAGCAGAAGAATGCGTCGGGGTCGCGCTTGCGCGCCTCCCACTCGGCCAGAAAGAGCTCGCGCTCGGCCGCGCTGAGCACCCCCGCTGCGACCATGCCCGTGGTGTGGAACGGGAAAAACGCGTCCGCCCAGCGAAAGGCCGGCGACCGCGGCCCGCCGCACATCACCGTCGGATGCACGTCGATCACTTCGAGGCCCGCGGCGCGCGCGAAACCGTGCAAGCGGCCCGCGATGAATGCGTCGCC
>CAYHRR010000373.1:0-4586 GCA_964358875.1 uncultured Planctomycetaceae bacterium
TCCACGCAGCGCTCGCGGTCGCGCGGCCGGCGATCGTCACGGCGCTCACGCTGATCGTCGAACGCCTCGCGCGCGGCGGCCGCTTGATTTACGTCGGCGCGGGAACGAGCGGCAGACTCGCCGTGCTCGACGCGACGGAATGTCCGCCGACCTTTCAAACGCCGCCCGAAATGGTCCAAGCGGTGATCGCCGGCGGCGTGAAGGCGTTGACGGGTGCTGTCGAAGGCGCGGAAGACGATGCGCAGGCCGCGCGCGTCGAGCTCGAGGCGCGGATGCTTTCGAAAGACGACATCGTGTTCGGCATCGCGGCGGGCGGAACGACTCCGTTCGTGCACGGCGCGCTCGCCTTCGCGCGAGAACGCGGCGCTGCGAGCGTCTTTCTCGCGTGCGTGCCCTTCGAGCAAGCGCCCGATCGCGCCGACGTTTCGATTCGAGTCGTCACCGGCGCGGAAGTGCTCACCGGCAGCACGCGCTTGAAAGCCGGCACCGCGACGAAGCTCGTGCTCAACACCGTGACGACGCTCGCCATGGCGAGGCTCGGCAAGGTCTACGGCAACTTGATGATCGACGTCGACACGCGCACGAACACCAAGCTCGTCGAACGCGGCGCGCGCATCGTCACGACGCTCACCGGCTTGTCGCGCGACGCCGCACGCGAGCTGCTCGAACGCGCGGATGGACAAGTGAAGGTCGCACTCGTGATGCACACGCTCGGCTGCGACGCGACGACGGCGCAGCGCAAGCTCGACGAGGAGCGCGGTTTCGTGCGTCGGCTCCTCGAACGGCGTTGAAGCGTGCGCGCGATCGACGGCGCACCAACGGCAGTCTCCCCGTCATGACCAAGAGGCGTGCGCGGGCGACGCTCTGCGCTCAGCGCACGGCGCTGCAGAGCTCGCGCAGCTTCGGCATCAAACCGGGTGCATCGCCGTTCTCGGTGTTCGTGAGCACGACGATGACGAGTTCGGCGTCGCGCACGATCAACATCGTCGAACTGGAACCCTGCTGCGAACCGCTGTGGCGCACGGCATTGCCCTGCTCTTCGATGCGCCAACCGAGGCCGTAGTCGAGCGCGCTGCCGTCGTTGAGCTTCGCCGGCGTCCACATCAAGTCGCGCGCACTCGCTGAAACGAGCTTCGCGCGCAGCACCGCGTCGCAGAAACGCGCGAGGTCGACGGCCGTGGATTCGAGTCCACCGCCGCCGTACTTCCAACTCAAGTCCTCGCGCGGCTCGGAGCGCAGCACGACGCCGACGGCCGTCTTGGTGTAGAGCGCGGAACGCGCGGGCTCGCGCTCGCTCGCGACCTCGCAGGCCAGCGACGGCGCGACGCCCTTCGCAATGCGGGCATGGATGTACTCGGGGAACGCCAGCCCCGACGCGCTCTCGACGCACGCGTGCGCGAGCGTGAACGCGTGCGTGCTGTAGGAATATTTCGTGCCGGGTTCGAAGAGCAATTCGTCGTGCACGAACAACTCCAAGGCCTCGCTCGTCGAGCGATGCAGCGTGCCGCCGTCGACGCGGTCGATGCGGTAGTGCCGCAAACCCGAGGTGTGCGAGAGAATTCGTCGCAGCGTCAGTGCGCCGAGTTTCGGCTCGAGGTCGCGGACATAGCCATGCACGTCGCTATCGAGCGCGAGCTTCTTCGCGTCGACGAGTTGCATGATCGCTGTCGCTGTGACCGGCTTCGAAACGGAGGCGAGGCGAAACAGCGTCGCCGACTCGACCGCGAGTTTCGCTTCGCGATCGCGCGAGCCCAACGCGACGTCCGCGATCACCGCACCGTCGTCGATCACTGCGATGCTCATCCCCACGATGCCGTGTTCGACGCGGTACGCCTCGGCGACTTCGCGAAGCTCTGTCGCGAGCGCATCGGCTTTCGAGACGGCGACCGGCGCTGCGGATTGAGCCCGAACCGTGCACGCAAACAGGGCGATGCCGACGAGAGTCCACTTCATCTTCCACTCCAAAAACGGTTCAGGGCTTCGACGTAGCCGGGTGCAAACTCCAGCGCGGGCCACGCGTCGCGCTCGACCCAACGGTACGCGCAATGCTCGTCGCTGAGCACGATCGCGCCCTCGGCCTCGTCGCATTCGAAGCCGACGCGCAGCGTCGTGTGACGCCGCACACCGTCGCCGATGCGCATCCAGGTCGCGAGCGGACGCACGATGCGACACGCAAAATGCGGCCCGAGCTCCTCGCGCAATTCACGGCGCAGCACGTCTTCCTGCGGCAGCGCCTCTTCGCCCTCGTCGATGCGACCGCCGGGCAGCTCCCACCAGTGCGGCGCTCCCGCCTCGCGCACGATGAGCAACGCGCCGTCGCGCACGATGAACGCCTTCATGCCGACGTGCACGCGCAGCAACGCGCGACGCGGTGCGTTCACGGCTTCACTCCGAGTTCGGCGATCCGCGCTCGCACGCGCTCGAGAAACGGTTCCCAGTCGAAGGCCGGGCCGGGATCCTGCTTGTCCTTCGTGACGTGGTAGTGGCCGAGAATGCCGTGGAACGCCTTGAACTCCTCGTCGCTGAGCGCGTCCCAACGCACCTTGCCGGCGGCGTCGCGCGGCGCATCCGGCTCGAGCCGCGGAAACACCGTGCACAGCGCGGCGGCGAGCTTGACGAGCGTGTCGTACTGCTGCGGCGTCAAGTCGTGCATCTCGTACTCGACGCCGTGGATCGCACCGTGCACGCGCTCGGCGCGCGCGGGACGCGCGATGAACCCGGGCGTGCGGATGCCGCTCGTCTTCATCCACTCGGGCAACTTCAAGCGCGGGCCGTGCTCGTCCGTCGAGTACCAGGCGTCGAGCGTCGCATCACCCGGTTTGTAGGCGCCGATGTTCGCGATCTCGACACCGACCGAGCGCGGGTTCGCTTGGCGCGCGTGCCACGCCGTGTCGGAGAGATCGAGCGTCTGGTACAGCGTGCCGTCGACGTCGAGCATGAAGTGCACCGAGAGTTGGCGGCGATCCTGGAGGATCTTGAAGCACTGTCGACTCGTTCCGCACACGTCGTAGTGCAGCACGAACATGTCGATCGCTCGGCGCGCGTCGTCGAAACAACTCGACGTACCCGACAGAGAACCCAGGCGCGTTTCCTTCGAATCGACGGCCTTTGCCAGCTTGCGACCGGGCTGATAGCGCAGACCGACGGGCTTGTCCTTCGGCGCCTCGTCGGGAAAGTGCAACTCGGTCGAGTACGCGTCGTAGCCGCCGACGTCGGTCCACAACACGACCGGCGCGCCGATCGAAACGCGCCGGCCGCATACGACGATTTCGTCGCCGCGGCGGTCGGGCGCAACGCTCGGTCGCACCGCGATCGGCGCTGCGACGGGCTCGTCGTTCACGACGACCGGCGGCGGCGCTTCGACCGTGCGGCAAGCAGCGACGCCGATGAACACGAGCATTCCCAACGTACGCATCGAGTGCATCGCCAAGTCCTCCTCACGCCAAGGAACCGCCGCACGAAGATCCCGCGCCCGCCGTGCAACCGAAGCAATGGCGCGCGGTGCGAATGCGACGCTGCGCGAGCGACGCGAGCTCGAAATCGCGCAAGTGCGCGGGCGCGCCGCCACCGACCTCGAGTTCGAGCATCTGGTTGAAATCGCAGTCGTACAGGCGCCCGTCCCAACCGACCGACAAGGTCGTGCGGCACATCACGCCGCCGACGGCCGCGGGATTGAACGACGCCACGAGCATGCACACGTATTCGTCGAGATTCCCCGAGCTTTCGAGCCACTCGAGGTAACGGCTGATCGGCATGTTCGTGATCGCGTACAGCTCGTCGAACACGACGCCGTAGTGCCGCGCGAGTTCGCGCTTCCATTCGGCGGCGAGCGACGCCTGCGCGCTCGGCAGGAACGCGCCGACCGGATTGGTGACGAGCACGAGCTTCGGCCCGCGACCGTCCGCGCGATAGCCCGCGGCGTTCAAGCGCTGCAACGCCTCGATCGAACGCTCGAACACACCTTCGCCGCGCTGACGGTCGGTGCCGAACTTGCGGTAGTGCGGCAGCGAGCAGAGCACTTCGACGCCGCGCCCCGCGAGGAACTCGGGCAAGTGCTCGAACGGCCGCGCGAGCAAGGTGGTCAGGTTGCAGCGGTGCATCACGTGCCGCCCGAGCTTCGTCGCACCATCGACGAGGAACTCGAAACTCGGATTGAGCTCGGGCGCGCCGCCGGTGATGTCGAGCTTCGGAATGCCGCTCATGGCGAGCACGCGCAAGGCGAGTTCGGCCGTTTCGCGCGTCATCGACTCTTCGCGTTCGGGCCCCGCGTCGACGTGGCAGTGCGCGCAAGTCTGGTTGCAGACCTTGCCGACGTTGAGTTGCAGCACTTCGATGCCGCTCGCCGTCAGCGGCGCGAAACCCGCGCGCGCGGCGTGGCGCTCGAAGGATGCGCCGAGCGCGTCGCGCACGTCGAGCGCATCGAGCCGCGCGAGTTGCGCCGCGCCCGAGGCCAGCGGCGCGTTGCGTCGTTGCATCGTCGGAGCGATGCGCAGTCCCGCGGTCGCAGCTTGAAGCGCGGGATTCACGCTACATCCCGAGCTTGTCGGCCGTGTTGCGCATCTGCACGCCGTGCGCGAGCACGGCGC
>CAYHRR010000374.1:0-4569 GCA_964358875.1 uncultured Planctomycetaceae bacterium
GGCAACCGAACCTCGCCGAGGTCCACGTCATAGAAGCGCGCGTACGTTCCGAAGAGCGGGGCGCGCAGCGCGCGCGGAATCCGACGATCGGCCAGCCAGCCGACGACGCTCGACAGGGTTTTGCGAAGCGGCGTCGCGTGCACTAGCAGCCCGTGGTGCAAGTCACGTCGCGAGGCGCAACACGCGTTCGCGATGCAAGGAGAGCGACAAAGGCACGGCGGAAGCGGCCTTCTTCGTCGCTGAGTACGGCCCACGGAACACGACGCGGCAGCTCGAAGGCGTCCGAAGCCGCAATGGGGACTTTCACCACGGGCTGTTAGTTCCCGCCGCCGCCGGTGCGTCGACCGCGCGTCTGTCCTTGACTTGTTTGTCCTGCTTGACCGCCCTGACCCGGCGTAGCGCCGGCAGCGCTGCCGCCACCGCCCCAGTCACCGCCCGGTCCGCCGCCGAAGCCCATGCCCATACCGTCGCGGCCTTGAGTGCGCGCGTAGTCGGTCAACTGCTTGGCGAGATCGGCTCCGAACTGCGTTTGCAACTCGGTTTCGCGCCACACGCGGAAGTCTTCCATCGCCGTGCGGAAGCCTTCAGGCGCGCCGCTTTCGCGCGCGGTCTTGAACATGTCGTCGCGCTTGGTCCCCGATGCCGCCATGAAGTCGACGAGCTTGGTTTGATCGACCGGACCCAGGCCGAGTTCCTTCGCGGCGCGCTCGGCGATCTGCGCGTAGCCGGCCAATTCGCGGGCCTTGCGCTCTTCGTCGCGCTTCGCCTGCTGCCGCGCTTGCTCGTCGGCCATGATCTTGACGACGGCGTCGCGCTGCAACGCAGCGACCTCGTCGACCGAGCCCGGCGTCTTCAGGTCCGCGGAGGTCGGCGCTACTTGACGCGACACGTCCGAGCGCAGGCCGGCGACTTCGCGCGAGAGTTCCTCGACGCGCAGGCGCAGCCCTTCGACTTCGGCTTGCGTGTCGCTGCCGACTGTGACCATCGCGGGCGGACTCACGGCGCGCGGTGCTTCTTTTTCGCGCGGTGTTGCGGCGGCGCTTTCACCCGAGGCGGCGAGAGGCGCGGCCTTGCTGCTCAGTGCGACGACAGTCCCAGCGCCGACGGCTCCGGCCAACAACGCGACACCGAGAACGAGAATGAATCCGACCGGTTTCATGGCATGTACCTCGAGCGGCTGATGGTAGCGGCCGCGGCGCTGGGATACGAAAGGCAGCACATGCAACCCTACGCCCTTGCGCCGGTTCCGTGGCGATCGTCCAAGTCGCCTTCGGTGAGCGCGGACGCAGCGCGCAGGCTCGACGAGGCCGCTTCGAACGGTTCGATGGTGCGGCGTGCATCGAGTTCGCCACGCGTGTCCATGCTTGGAGCGTGCGCCTTCGAGTCGTACTCCAGGTCGGCCGATAAGAGCCGACACCCCTAGGAACGAGCCTGCCATGGACCTCGAATTCAGCGAAGAACTCCGCATGTTGCGCGACCTCGCGCGCGATTTCACCGACCAGGAAATCCGGCCGCGCGCGAGCGAGATCGAGCGCACGCACCACGTGCCGCGCGAGTTGCTCGACAAGCTCGCCGAGGTCGGCTTGATGGGCGTCGCGATTCCCGAGGAGTACGGCGGATCGGGTTTGGGCGAGACCGGACTGTGCGTCGTCATGGAGGAATTGACGCGCGGCGATTTCGCGGTCGCGGTCAGTTTCGGAGCGCACGCCTCGATCGGCGCGATGAGTGTTCTCGTCGGCGGCACCGAGGCGCAGAAGCAACGTTGGCTGCCCGACATGGCGCAGGGCCGGATACTCGGCGCCTACGCGTTGACCGAAGCTGACGCAGGCTCGGATCCGGGCGCGATGAAAACCACGGCCGTGCGCGACGGAAACGACTGGGTGATCAACGGCGAGAAGGTCTGGATCACCAGCGGCGACACGGCGGATCTCGTCACGGTCTACGCGATCAGCGATCCGACCAAGCGCGCGCACGGCGGCATCACCGCCTTCCTCGTTCCGTCGGGCGCGCAGGGCTTCAGCGTCGGCAAGCGCGAAGAGAAAATGGGTCAGCGCGGTTCGAGCACGGTGGCGCTCGCTTTCGACAACGTGCGCATCTCCGACGAATTCCGCCTCGGCGAAGAGGGCCATGGCTTCAAGATCGCGATGAGCACGCTCGATCGCGGGCGTTTGGCGCTCGGCGCGAACTGCCTGGGCTGCGCGAAGGAAGCGCACGCGCTGTCGACGAGCTACGCCAACCAGCGCGAGACCTTCCAGCGCAAACTCGGCGAGCACCAAGCGATCGGTTTCATGCTCGCCGACAACGCCACGGAGATCTTCGCGATGGAGAGCCTCGTGTACCGCACGGCTTGGATGTGCGACGCGCACCAGAGCTTCAGCCGCGAATCGGCGATGACCAAGCTGTACTGCAGCGAAGCGCTCGACCGCATCGTCGACCGCGCCGTGCAGATCCACGGCGGCATGGGCTACTCCGCGGAATACGTGATCGAGAAGCTCTATCGCGACGCGCGCGTGACGCGCATCTACGAAGGCACGAGCGAGATTCAGCGCATGGTGATCGCGCGCGATGTGCTCAAGCGCGGTTACTAGCCGCGCGTTCGCCGGCGCGGCGGCGCTCGGCGACCAGCGCGAGCAGCGCGTCGGCGCGCGCTTCGACGGGCTTGAGCGGCGGCAGTCGCAACAGCTCGAAGCCCTGGTTCGTGTAGGACTCGACGAGCAAGGCTTCGATGTCGCGCGCACGCTGCAAGTCGGACGTGCGCCCGGTTTCGATGCGCGGCATGAACGGCAACATGATTTCGTTGAGCACGACCAAGTCGTAGTGCGCGGCTTTCACTGCCTGCTGCACGAAGGCCGACGGCTCGATTCCGGCGAGCCGGAAATACACCAGCCCATCGGGGAGCCCGCGGTCGCAGAAGCACAACTCGGTGGGGGAGCGCTCCGCGCCGCGTTCGAGCTCGATCTGGCGTGCTGCGATGCGCTCTTGGAATTCGATCACGTGCGACAGGCGCCACACGCGCGCTGCGTCACGGCCAAGCTCGGCCACCAAGGCGGCGATCACGCCGATCGCGGCCTCTTCGACCACGGCAAAGCCACGGCGGCGGAGTTCATCCAGAAGGGTGGTCTTGCCGCTGTGCGGCCCTCCGGTGAGCACGATCTTCAGCTGCGATCTCCGTGCGAGCGCGCGGATGCTAGCAGCCCGTGGTGAAAGTCCCTGCTGCGGCTTCGCACGCCTTCGCACTGCCCGGTCGAGCGCGGCGGGGCGTGCTCAACGGCCAAGCGGGCCGCTCTCCGCGCATCACGAACACCTGCTGTGCCGCGCGACGTGATTCTCGCCACGGGCTGCGAGCAGGGACGGCGTGCGGCGCTGCGACAATTTCGTGCGGCGCGACCGAAGCCGTGCTCAGCCGGCGTTGACCTTCCGGGCGATGCCCGTATCATCTTCGGCCCTTTGCCCGACCGCTGACCTGCCCTCCGTCCCCACACCCACGCCCCCATGTCTCGGCCCGATACGGTCATCATCCTGGCAGCCGGCCAGGGGACACGGATGAAGACGGGCTGGGCCAAGGTCATGGCGCCCTTGTGCGGTCGACCGATGATCGCGTGGGTTGTCGACCAAGCGCTCGCGCTCGATCCGCGCCGCATCCTCGTGGTCGTCGGCTATCGCGGTGACGAAGTGCGCAAGGCCGTCGAAGGCCTCGATCCCAAGGGGCGCATTCGCACGGTGCTCCAAGCCGAGCAAAAGGGCACGGGGCACGCGGTGCAGTGCTGCAGCGACGAGCTCGAGGAAGTCACAGGTCGCGTCGTGTTGCTCTACGGCGACATGCCGCTGTTGACGACGACGAGCTTGGAGCGCCTGTGTGCCGCACAGGAACGCACGCGCGCCGGCGTGGCGCTGTTGACGGCGACGCCGCACGACCCGCGCGGCTTCGGTCGCATCGTGCACGCCTCCGACGGCTCGGTCGCGCGCATCGTCGAAGAGAAAGACGCGACTCCCGAGCTCAAGGCGATTCGCGAGGTGAATCTCGGTGTTTACGCCTTCGACGGCGCGTTCCTCGCGCAAGCCTTGCCGCGTTTGAAGAACGACAACGCGCAGCGCGAGTTCTACATCACCGACGTCGTGGCGATGTTCGCCGACGCCGGACGCGAGGCGACGCCGGTGGCGCTCGACGACGAATGCGAAGCGATCGGCGTCAACACGCTCAAGCATCTCGCCGAGGCACGCGCCGCGCTCCAGGCGCGGATCGTCGACCTGCACCTCGCAGCAGGCGTGTACATCGAAGATCCGGCGACGACCTACATCGCGCACGGCGTCACGATCGGCGCGGGAACGCACATCGCGCCGTGCAGCGTGATCGACGCGGGCTGCGTGATCGGCGCCGGTTGTGACATCGGACCCTTCGCTCACTTGGGCGAACGCACGCAGCTCGACGACGGCGCGGCGATCGGCAATTTCACCGAGACCAAGCGTTCGAAGATCGGCAAGAAGGCCAAGGCCAAGCATCTCGCCTATATCGGTGATGCCGTCATCGGCGAGCGCGTCAACGTCGGCGCCGGGACGATCTTCGCCAAC
>CAYHRR010000375.1:0-4555 GCA_964358875.1 uncultured Planctomycetaceae bacterium
ATCGGTACCACGTCGAGCAACGCGATCGAGTTGAAGCTCGCTGCGCCGACCGTCGTCGAAGGCGACGTCAGCGGTGTGCCGTTCGATGCGACCTGCAACGTGCTCGAGCTGCGGCCCGGCACCGGCACGAGCAACGTCACGATCGTCCCGGAGCTGACGCGCGCCGACGGCACGTGGCGTTTTCGATCGAGCGTGTTGCCGCAGCAGGCCGAGTGGCGCCTCGTCGGCACACGCGTGGTGCTCGCGCAGGACTATCGCGCGACGCTGTTCGACGTTCCGGTCACCACCGCGCCCAAGAGCGTCGTGCGCTGCGACGTCGCGCTCGAAGCAGGCCTCAGCGTCACTGGCGTCGTCACGACTTCCGACGGTGCACCGCTCGCCGATGTGTCGCTCGTCGCGGCTTCGACGACGCTGCCGCGGCGTGAATTCGGCACGGTGAGCGACGCGTCCGGGCGCTTTCGCATCGCGGCGCTCGCCGAGGGCCTGTGGACGATCGAAGCGCGACGTTGGACGCTGCGCGGACTCGCGGGCTGCGGCAATGGGCCGCTCGAGTTCAGCGCCACTGCGAACGTGCAACTACCGAGGACAGCGGAGTTGCACGTCGAACTCGCGCGCGTCCCTGCGACGCCGCACGTCGGTGAACTCGCGCCGAACTTCGCGGTGAACGCGCTCGACGGTCGCAGGCTTGCGCTCACGGACATGCGCGGCAAGATCGTGCTGCTCGATTTTTGGGCGACGTGGTGCGGCATGTGCCGCATGGAGCTGCCGCGCCTCAGCGAAACCTACGCGGTGCTCGCGCGCGACGGACGCTTCGAGATCATCGGCGTCAGCGTCGACGAAGATCCCGCGCTCGTGCGCAGCTTCGTCGCGAGCCGCTGCCTGCGCTGGCCGCAGACCGCGCTCGGTCTCGCGACGCGCAACGAAATCGCGCGCCTCTACAACGTCAATTCGACGCCGACGACGGTCTTGATCGGTCGCGACGGCAAGGTCGCGGCCTTCGACCTGATCGGCGACGAGCTGCGCGAGAAGATCGAAGAGCTGCTCGCGGCGAAGTGACGCGCGGCGCTACTTCGCAGTCGCGCTCGATTCGTTCTCGATGTCCGCGTCAGCCCCTTCGCCGCCGGGCGCGCCGTCTTTGCCGTAGCTGAAGACGCGGAACGAACGCCCGCTCGACGGCGGCGTGTAGTGGTACGGGTTCTTCCACGGATCGAGCGGCACTTGCGTGTAGCCCTTGAGGAACACGTTGTTGTTCTGGTCGGGTGTGACCAGAACCTCAAGGCTGTCCGGGTAGCGGCCGCCGTTCTCGAGCGCGTACGTCAAGATCGCCTGTTCCAGCGAGTTGATGTCGATCCGAGCCTTCCGCCGTTGCGCTTCACCGAAGCGCCCGAGCAAGCTCGGAACGGCGATAGTCGCGATCACACCGAGCGCCACGAACGCGAGCACCGCGCAGCCGCAGCCGGCCCAGATCCAGATCCACTTCTTGCTCTTCGGCTTCGCTGACGTTTGTTCGGGATTCGGTTCCATGGCCGAGAGGCTAGCGAGCTGTACGCGAGACGTCGGCACTCTCGATGTCCGCGTTCTGTCCCCATCCGCCCGGCTGTCCGTCCTTGCCGAGCGAGTAGACGCGATAGCCGCGACCGTCGGCGGGCGGCTCGTACACGTACGGGTTCTTCCACGGATCGAGCGGCACGTGCGTGTAGCCCTTGAGGAACACGTTGTTGCTCTCGTCGGGCGTGACCAGCCTCTCGAGGCTGTCGGGGTACCGCCCGCCCTTTTCGACCGCGTAGGCGTCGATCGCGCTGGAGATCGCGCTGATGTCGATCTCGGCCTTCCCTGCCTGCATGTCGTTGCAGACATGCCCAGAGCAACTCGGAAGCACGAGCACAAACAGCATCGCGAGCGCAACCAACGCAGGCGGCGCGCGCTCAAACTTGGACAGCGCGTGCCTTGCCCCAGGCCCGTCGTCATTGGCATTCATGCAACAACCCTCACGCGTCCATCGACGCGCACGTGTCGCGGTTCTTCCTCGGCGAAATCGCTAAACGCGCGCCGGCAGCGCCGCTTCGATGCGCTCGAGCGCCATGCCGACTTCGGCCGCCGACAAGTTGAGCGGCAGACGGAAACGAATCGCTTGCTTGCCCGACTTCAGGGCGAGCAACTTGCGTTCGCGGAGTTTGCTGAGCATCTCGTCGCGCTCTGCCGGACTCGGCAAGCTGAACGCGATCAACGAACCGACGCCGCGGCAATTCGAGAAGGTCCCGCGCTCGCGCGCGATGCGGCGCAGTCCGCGCACGAACTCCTCACCGCGCGCCTTGATGTTCTCCATCATCTTGTCGCCCAAGATGATGTCGAGCAGTTGCCGCGAGCGGACCATGTCGGTCAGGTTGCCGCCCCAAGTCGAGTTGATGCGGCTGACCAGCTTGAAGCAGTTGTTGTCGACCTCGTCGACGCGCGTGTTGGCGTACACGCCGCATTGCTGCGTCTTCTTGCCGAACACGACGATGTCGGGCTTCACGCCGATTTGCTGCCACAACCACGGCGAGCCCGCGCCGAAGAAACCGGTCTGCACTTCGTCGAAGATGAGCAGCGCGTCGCGCTCGTCGGCGATGCGCCGCAAGGCCGCGAGGAACTCCGGCCGGAAATGGTTGTCGCCGCCTTCGCTCTGCATCGGCTCGATCAAGATCGCGGCGACCTTCTTGCCGTGCGCCGCGAAGGCCGCGTCGATCTCGGCCAGCGCGCGCTTCTCGCTCGCGACGACGTCGTTGGCGATGCCGCCGTCGACTGCAAATTCGATCGCCGGGTTGTGGATGCGCGGCCATTTGAACTTGGGGAACAAACCGGTCTTGGTCGGATCGGTGTTGGTCAACGACATCGTGTATCCCGAGCGCCCGTGGAAGGCCTCGCGGAAGTGCATCACGACGAGGTCGTCGCAGCTCTGCTCGAGATCGCTGTGCCCGAGCTTTCGCGCCTTCCAATCGAAGGCGATCTTCAACGCGTTCTCGACCGCGAGCGCGCCGCCGGAAATCCAGAAATGGTGCGGGAAGCCCGCCGGCGTCGCGCGCGTCGCAAAGCTCTCGACAAAGCGCGCCATCGAAACCGTGTACAGGTCCGAGTTGGCCGGGTTGTTGCGCGCGGCCGTCAGGAGTTCGCGCTCGAACTCCGGCTCGCGCATGCGCGGGTGGTTGTAGCCGATCGGCCACGACGCGAAGCAGGTGAAGAAGTCGAGGTACTCCTCGTTCGTGCGCGCGTCGAAAAGCCACGAGCCGTGACTGCGTTCGAGGTCGAAAACGAACGGATAGCCGTCCGCCAGCTGGTGGCGCTTCAAGACCTCGTGAACGTTTTGCGGTTGGATCATGGCTGGGTTCCTAGGGCCCGGCGCGCGGATCGCCTAGGCGTCAGCGCGAAACGTGAGTGTCGGCAGTCCGTCGAGCTCGTGTTGAAGCTCCAACGCCTGTTCGTCCGCGCAAGTCCGCACCAGTCCCAGCAACGGCGCCGGGCGCGTGAGGAGCGCCAGGCCCGAACGCGGATCGACGTTGGTGAACACGATCGGCCGCACGGCCCCGCGCGCGGCGCGCGAGCTTGCGGCGATCGCGCTCGACGAGGAGCTCGTGTCCTCGTCGCGTCGATCCTGCGGCGCGGCTCCGAAGATCGGAGTCGCGCCTTCGTCCAGGCCGAGCGACCACGCGTCGGTGATGTGCTCGGCCAAGTGCGGCTCGAGCGCGGTGACCGGACGTTGAACGTCCGGACTCGATTCGAGACACGCGAGGAGCTCTTCCGTGAAGCGCGCGAAGAGCCGTTGATGGCACAAAACTCGGGCTATTTGCCCGGGAAATTGCCCGGAGAGTGTACTCGATCGACCGACGAACTCGGCGACCACGAGGGCCGCGCGCGCACGCGCGTCGTCGCCTTCGCGCACGACGGCCGACGCGTTGGCAACACGCCACGCATCGACGCGCACCTCTGCGCGCGTGCGCAGTCGCGCGGCGTTTGTTTCGAGACGCGCATCGAGGTCCTTCAGGCGCGCGAAGGCCAACTCGGGTGCTGCACAGGCGGCTTCGAGCACCTCGTTGGTGTCTCCATGCAAGAGCGTGACCACACCCGGCGGCAAATCCGCGTCTTCGAACGCGCGCGCCAAAGCGTCGCCGGCGCGCGGCAACAATGGATGCGAGAGCAGCACGGCGCATTGTCCCGCGACAAGGCGCGCCGTCAGCCGCGCAGCGAGACCGCCGACGAGATCGCTCCAATGCGCCTGGAACAGACCGACGCCGTGCTCGTCCGCGCCCTCGGCCATGAACTCGATGGTCTCGCTGAAACGAAACAGCTCGAGCTCCAAACGCTCGCGCAGTTCGCCCGGCTCGAGGCCGAGGTCGCGCGCCAACGCGGGCTCGAGTCGTGCGAGGTCGACGGCGCCCGCGACACGGCGCAGCAAGCTCACGCGTTCGCAGCGGCGTAGCCGGCTCCAGCGCGAGGCTCCGCGACTCGCGCACGCGAAGGCCTCGGCGACATCCGCTGCATTCGAACGCGCCCAACGCTCGAGCGTGCCGACGCGATCGCC
>CAYHRR010000376.1:0-4542 GCA_964358875.1 uncultured Planctomycetaceae bacterium
GTACCTGACGCAGATGGGCGAGATCCCGCTGCTCACGCGCGATCAGGAAATCTTCTTGGCCAAGACGATCGAGATCACGCGCAAGCGTTTCCGCAAAAAATGCATGGGTTCAGGCCTGTGCATGAAGTCGGCGGTCAAGACGCTCGACGAAGTGCAGCGCGGCGAACTCGCCTTCGACCGCACGCTCAAGGTCAACCCCAACCCCAAGCCCGACGACGATCCCAAGATCGTCGAAACGCTGGGCAAGAACTTCCTCGCCAAGCGCTTGCCGGTGAACATCGCGACGATCAAGTCGCTGATCGGTCGCATCCAGGAGGAATACCCGGCCTTGCAGGACACCAAGCTGTCGCGCAAGGACCGTTCGGAGTCGCTGCGCAAGGTGCAAGAGCAGCGCCGCAAGCTCGTGATCCTGATCGAGGAGTGCCACCTGCAGGTCAAGAAGTTCAAGCCCTACATGGACTTGATGGACGTGCACGTGCGCGAGATGCGCGCCGTCGAGCGCAAGCTCGTCGCCGCACGTCAGGCGAAGAAGCCCGAGGTCATCAAGGAACTTGCGCAACGCATGACCGAGCTCGAGTCGCAAGCACTCGAGGCGCCCGAGCGCCTCAAGCGCCGCGTCGATCAGGCGCGCCTGCACTTCGCCGAATACGAAGAGGCCAAGCGCCAACTCTCGAGCGGCAACCTGCGCCTGGTCGTGTCGATCGCGAAGAAGTACCGCAACCGCGGCTTGTCCTTCCTCGACCTCATCCAAGAGGGCAACACCGGTCTGATGAAGGCCGTCGAGAAGTACGAGTACCGCCGCGGCTACAAGTTCTCGACCTACGCGACGTGGTGGATCCGTCAAGCGATCACGCGCTCGATCGCCGATCAGGCGCGCACGATCCGCATCCCGGTCCACATGATCGAGACGATGTCGAAGCTGCGCAACGTCACGAAGAAGCTCGTGCAGCAGAAGGGTCGCGAGCCTTCGGTCGAGGAAGTGGCCGAAGCGACGGGCATCTCGGTCGACGAGGCCAAGCGCGTGATCAAGATCTCCAAGCATCCGATTTCGCTCGATCGCCCGATCGGCGAATCGGACGACAGCTACTTCGGCGACTTCATCGAAGACGAAACGGCCGAGAGCCCGGTGATGGCCGCCGGTCACGAGATGTTGAAGGAGCGCATCGACGAGGTGCTGCAGACCTTGACCTTCCGCGAACGCGAAATCGTCAAGCTGCGCTACGGCATCGGCGACGGCTACACCTACACGCTCGAAGAGGTCGGCCGCATCTTCCGCGTCACGCGCGAGCGCGTGCGCCAGATCGAAGCCAAGGCGGTGCGCAAACTGCGCCATCCGGTGCGCGCGCGCCAGCTCGCGAGCTTCCTCGACGGGGTCACGATCCCCGACGAGAACGAACCGATCACGCCGATGACCTGAGCGCGATGACGGACAGAGACGAGGGCCGCGCCCGCGAGGACGCGGCCCTTGTCGTTTTCGCGGGCCGCGTTCGCGACGTATCGCGTCGAGCGATGCTGCGCCTACAATCGCGCGCGAGGTAACCGCACATGGACTGGCGTGAACGAATCGTGGTGGATCCGAAGATCCTCGTCGGCAAGCCGCTCGTACGCGGCACGCGTTTGTCGGTCGAGTTCATCGTCGGCCTCTTCGCGCAGGGTTGGACCGCGCAGCAGGTGCTCGAGAATTATCCGGGCCTGACGCTCGACGATGTTCACGCGTGCTTCGGTTATGCGAACGACGTGTTGCAGTCGGAGCGTCTCTACCTCGTCGGCACTTGATCCGTGGCTGTTCGTGAGTGACCCAAGAACCAACTCGGGGCGCTACCTCGCGGCCATTCGCGAGCTTCCTCGACGGGGTCACGATCCCCGACGAGAACGAACCGATCACGCCGATGACCTAGGTCGTCGACCGTCGAACTCGACCTGCGTCACGGGCCGTCGCGCACACGCTGCGCGGCGGCCCGTGAGCTTGCGGGCGGTCGTGGCGGCGCTGCGGCGCCACGGTTTGCGGATCCCGCGCGCACGGCGGGGGCGCGCGCTCGCTATGCTCCCGGGCCCATTTCGCCACAACTATGCAGCAAACGATCCAGGCGCTGCGCGCCCTCCAAGAGCTCGACCACGAGATCTACCGACTCCGTGACGAACTCCGCCGCTTACCCGAAGAGCGTGCCCAACGGCGCGCGGCGATCGACGCGCTGATCGCGCGCAAGGACGAGGCCGCCAAGCGCGCGCTCGAGAGTCGACTGAAGATCAAAGAGATCGACGACCTGACGACGATCCAACGCCAGCGCATCCGCAAGGTCGAGAGCGAAGCCGCCGGCGCGCGCAACGACATGGCGCTGCAAGCCGCCTTCCAGCACCAGGTCAAGTCGCTGAAGAAGGAGATCAACCAGGCCGAGGAAGAAGGCCTGGCGATGCTCAGCGACGCCGAGGCGGTCGAGGGCGAGGCCAAGAAGATCAAAGTCGAGATCGACGCGGCCGAGAAGCTCTTCGCCGAATTCGCAGCCAACGTCGAGTCCGAGAGCAAGCTCGCGCAAGCGAAGCTCAAGGAACTCGAGAAGCAACGCGTGTCGCGCATGTCGAACACGATCGAGCCTGAGAACCTCGCGCTGTACGACCGTCTGCTGTTGTCGCGCGGCGGCATCGCACTCGCGGAGCTCGAAACGCTGATCTGCCAAGCGTGCTTCATTCAGGTGCCGCGCAACCTGTACGTCCGCGTCGCGCGCGGCGACAAGCTCGTGCAGTGCCCGAGCTGCGATCGGATTTTCTACGTGCGTGATTGATGCGGCGTCGCCGCCTCGCTCACGCACGTAGAAAACACCTTCGGCCGACACCGGCGCTCCGCGCGCACTCGCTGTGATCCAGCTTCATCGCGGCGAAGGCGTCGTCGAAGGCGGCGCAGCGCCGGAGCGACCGACCATTCAACGCGCGCGCTTGCCGGGCGTCAGTCGACACCAAGGCGCGCGCCTTGGTGTGTGCCGCGGCGCCGCAATTCGGCGGCGAGCTTCTCGCGCACGCCGGGATTGAGCGTGCTCCATTGCGGCGCGAGCAATTGCGCGCGATCCGCGTCGCCGTTGAGTCGGTGCAGCACTTGTTCCGGCCGCAAACGCTCGACGAAATCGGCGAGCCATTCGACGTACTCGTCGACTTCGAGTGTTGCGACGCGTCCGTCCTTCCACCAGCGTTCGAGCACGGTGCGGCGCAGCACCATGGTCTGGTGCACCTTCACGCCGTCGACGCCTTCGCGCGCGAGCAGCGCCGCGCTACGCCGCGCGCCCTCGCGATCGTCGCCGGGCAAGCCGAGGATCGCGTGGCCGATCACGGTCAAACCGCGCGCCTTCGAACGCCGCACCGCGCCTTCGAAATCGGCGACCGTGTGCAAGCGATTGATCTCCTGCAGCACGGAGTCACTGGCGCTCTCCAAGCCCAGCTCGATCCACACGGGCAGCCGCTCGTTCCAGCGCGCGAGCACGTCGAGCGCGTCGTCGCCGAGCGTGTCGGGACGCGTCGCGATGCTGAGCGCTGCGACTTCGCGACCGATGAACGGCTCGACCGTGGCGAGCACTTCCTCGAGCCGCGCCGGCGCAACATAGGTGTTCGAATAGGACTGAAAATAGGCCACGGCCGGGCCCGGAGCGCCGCGCCGCGCGATGCGCGCGAGGCCCTCGCGCAGTTGTCGATCGAGATCCTCGCCCTTGCGCAACGCGCCCGTGCCCGAGCCTTCGACGTCGCAATAAACGCAGCCGCCAAAGCCCTTCGTTCCGTCGCGGTTGGGGCACTGCGATCCGGCGTCGAGCGCGACGCGGTGCAAGGCCGTGCCGAAATGCTCGCGCGACCAGGCGAGAAAGGTGCGGAAGGGGAGCGGACTCACGCGCGGATCCTAGCGAGCTCGAGCGACGCCGGACGCTGTACTCTCGCGCGCATGTCGACGCACTGGGTGATGCTGTACCGCGCCGCGCATGCGTTGGAAGCGGCGCTGTTGCAGCACGCGCTCGAGGACGACGGCGTTCCCGTGCGCTCGTCCGGCGGCGCGAGCGCGGCCGCGTTCGGCGAACTCGGCGCCGAGGTTCTGCACGTCGAGCTTTGGGTTCCCTCCGAGCACATCGATCAGGCCAAACGCGTGGTCGAGCGGTTCTTCGCGCGCAAACCCCGTCGCGCCGACTCGAACGACGCTGCGTCCTGATTCCATCCGCGCGCGCGGCGCGAGCGCAAGCCGTAGCTGCTCGCTCGGTGTCGCCGCTCTCCGCGCTATGCTCCGCGCGCTTCGAGCGAGTCAACGTGGACATCCAACCGATCGTGATCGGCACCGCGGGTCACATCGACCACGGCAAGTCGAGTTTGGTGCGCGCGCTCACCGGCATCGATCCCGATCGCTTGAAGGAGGAGAAGGAGCGCGGGCTGACCATCGATCTCGGCTTCGCACCGCTGCAACTCCCCGACGGGCGCACGGTCGGCATCATCGACGTCCCCGGTCACGAGCGTTTCGTGCGCAACATGGTCGCCGGCGCGACCGGCATCGATTTCGTGCTGCTCGTGATCGCCGCC
>CAYHRR010000377.1:0-2278 GCA_964358875.1 uncultured Planctomycetaceae bacterium
AAAAGCGCGGACGCTTCGAACTCGCCGACGGCGGCACGATCTTTCTCGACGAGATCGGCGACATGCCGCTGCCGATGCAGGTCAAGCTCCTGCGCGTGCTGCAGGAGCGCAAGTTCGAGCGCCTCGGCGGCGAGTCGACGCGCGCGGTCAACATCCGCGTCGTCGCGGCGACCAAATTGCCGTTGCGCGAGCTCGTGCGCGCCGGGAAGTTTCGCGAGGACCTTTTTTATCGCATCAACGTCGTGCCGGTCTCGCTGCCGCCGCTGCGCGAGCGCAAGGGCGACGTGCCGTTGCTCGTCGCGCACATGCTCGAACGCCACGGCGGCGGCCGCAAATTCACGCTCGCGCCGGCGACGATGGCAGCGCTCGAACGCTATCCGTGGCCGGGCAACGTGCGCGAGTTGGAGAACGCGATCCAGCGCGCGGTTGCGCTGTGCGCAGCGAGCGGCGAACTCGCGCTCGACGATCTCGTGCCGCTCGACCCGCGTTGGCGCGGCGCGCTGCAAGTGAACGACGAAGTGCGCCCGCTGCGCGAAGTCCTGCGCGAACACGAGAAGGCGCACATCGAACGCGCCCTCGAAAAAACCGGCGGCCACCGCTCCCAAACCGCCGACCTGCTCGGCATCTCGCGCAAAGTCCTGTGGGAGAAGATGCGCGACTTCGGAATGCTCGCGGGCGATGACGCGGAAGCGGGCTGAGGCGCTCGCCCGCCAGCGAGGTTTGGCCCGCACGTGAAACCGCCGTCCACACGAGCGCTCGCCGACGGCGCGTTCCGCCTTCGTCCGCTACAGCCCACCGACGTGGAGGCTTGGCACGCGTGCATTTCCGATCCACGGGTGCACGGCCCGACGAGTTGGCCGCTGCTCAGCCTTGACGAGTTCGCCGCGCGCCTACCGGCGCACATCGAACGCGGCGTTCGCTGGGCCATCGCTCGTTGCTCGGACGACCAGCTCGTCGGAACGTGCGGTGCGATTCGATGGGGTGAGCCGCCGGGAGTTGCGGAGGTCGCCTACGAACTCGCACCGAAGTACTGGGGGCGCGGGCTCGCCACGGGTGCCGTCGCGGCGTTCCTCGAGGCAGCCGAGCTTGCGGGCATCGCGCGAGTCGAAGCGCACACCTGGGTGGAAAACGAGCGCTCGGAACGTGTGCTCGAACGCAGCGGATTCGCTCGCGACGCGCGCTTGCTCGCGTTCCGCGCATGCCGCGGCGAGTTGCGCGACTACTGGCGTTGGGTGCGGGACCTCCGCTCACCTGGATGCGCGGGCCTGGGGCACTGACGGCATGCACGTCGTGGCGGCGCGCATGGCGCGAGCCGACGCACTCGCGTCGGCGCTATAACCACGCCGTGCCTTCGAGTTCGCCCAAGCTCCCTGAAGTCGAACTGGCGCCCGGCACGCTCGTGATTGCGGACTTGCATCTCGATGTCGGGCCGAGCGGCGGCGAGGCGCGCGAGTTCGCGACGTTCGTCGAGGCGTTGCGAGATGTGCCGCGCATGATTGTGCTCGGCGATTTGTTCGACGCGTGGGTCGGGCCGGCGCAGATAGAGCTCGTGGCCGCGCGACGCGTCGTCGAACTCATGCGCGGGCTCACGCAACGCGGTACGAAGCTCGACGTGCTCGTCGGCAACCGCGACTTCTTGCTCGAAGCAAAATTCGAAGCGGCGACAGGCGCGCGCGTTCACCGCGAAGGCTTCGTCGGGCTCGTCGGCGGGCAGCGCGTGCTCTTCATCCACGGCGACGAGCTGTGCACGCTCGACCGCGGCTACCAACGATTGAAAAGCGTGCTGCGCTCGCCGCCGATGATGTGGACTGCTCCGCGCCTGCCGCGCGCGGTCGCGCTCGGCATCGCGAAGCGTCTGCGTTCGACTTCGCAGCGCGCTGTCTACGCCAAGCCGGCGAGCGAGAAGGAGCAGCAGCGCGCCGAGGTCGCGCGGCTCGCCGTCGCGAATTCGTCGTCGACGCTCGTGTGCGGGCACGCGCACGAGTTCCGCGACGAGCGCCTCGATCCGACGGCGGTGCGCTGGATCGTGCTCGACGCCTTCGGTGGCACGCGCGACGTCCTGCGGGTGGGGGAGCAAGGCGCGCTCGAGTTGCGCGGTTCGCGGGCAGGCCGAGCGTAGGCGTCGACCAGCTCAAAGCGGCGCGCAGCGGATCGCCGCGCTCAGGCCCGGAGCTAGCAGGCGCCCGTCGGCTGGTTGCGCGCACGCCGGCGTCGCACCGGCCGCGCCGCCGTGCCCCCGCGCCTTGCGCCAAGAACGGCCGCCGCTACACTCCCTGGC
>CAYHRR010000377.1:2378-4528 GCA_964358875.1 uncultured Planctomycetaceae bacterium
CGCCGCCGTGCCCCCGCGCCTTGCGCCAAGAACGGCCGCCGCTACACTCCCTGGCCCTCCAAAGCGGAGGAGGCACATGATCGTTGCCATCGACGGGCCCGCCGGCGCAGGAAAGAGCACCGTGGCACGCCGAACGGCCGCGGCCCTCGGACTGCACTTGCTCGACACCGGCGCGATGTATCGCGCAGTGACTTTGGAAGTGTTGCAACGCGGGCTCGATCCTGCCTCCGCCGAGGACTGTGGTCGCACGGCAGCTTCGCTGAAGCTCGCTTTCGACGACCACGGCAAGATCCAAATCGACGGACGGCCCGGCGAGCCCGAGATCCGCGGTGAGGACGTGACGCGTCACGTCTCCGCAGTTTCGGCCCACGGCAGCGTCCGCGACGTGCTCGTCGCCGTGCAGCGCGCCCTCGCCAAAAGCTGGGGCGGGCTCGTCACGGAAGGACGCGACACGACGACCGTCGTGTTCCCGCACGCCGACCTGAAGCTCTTTCTCATCGCAAGTCCACTGGAACGCGCCCGACGCAGGTCGAGCGAACTCGGCCGTCCCGAGGACGTCGAGACGATCCGTGCGGACATCGAGCGGCGCGACTGGCTCGATTCGACGCGCGCGCTCTCGCCGCTGACGCGTGCACCGGACGCCGTGCTGCTCGATACCGACGGCAAGACGATCGAGCAGGTCGTCGACGAGATCCTGCGCCTCGCGCGCGGAGCCCAGCGCTCGTGAACGAAGCCCCGCAGATCCTCGTCGACAAGACGCTCGGCTACCGCGCGGCGCAGTACGGCACGCAGCTCTTCTTCACGCTGTGGTTTCGCGAGCGCTTCGAGGCCGTGCACCACGTGCCTCGCGAAGGCGGCGTGGTCGTCGTTGCGAACCATCAATCGTTCCTCGACATCCCGTTGCTCAGTCACGCGATCCCGCGCCACGTTTCGTTCCTCGCGCGCGACACCTTGGCCGGCTCCAAACCGCTCGCGGCGTTGATGCGCACTTGCGGCGCCGTGCTGATCAAGCGCGGCGCGCCCGATCGCGCGGCCTTGCGCGAAATGGCTGCGCACCTCGAACGCGGCGACGTCGTCGTGATCTTCCCCGAGGGCACGCGCTCGCCCGACGGCACGGTGCAGGAGTTTCGCGCGGGAGCGTTGCTCGCCGCGCGCATGGCCAAGGTGCCGCTCGTGCCCTGCGGAATCCGCGGCGCCGTCGAGGCCTTGCCGCGCAGGGCGCTGCTGCCGCGACCGTTCAAAGTCGCCGCGCGCTTTGCCGCCCCGATCGATTCGGCGCGCGACGACGCTCTCGAAGCTGCGCGCGCAGCGATCGTCGCGATGGTCGGCGACGGCCGCTACGCCTCGATCCCTCCCTACGACTCGGTTGCTCCAGTGGACTGAACCCGCATCGTGGTTCGCCGCGCGTACGAACGCTCCCCGCGTGGGAGCGCTCGCCGCACGACGGACCGTGTGTTTCTCCTCACAACCCTTTTCATTCCCGTCCCCAAGGACCCCTTTTCATGGCTCTCGCTTCTCGACGTATCAAGCAATACGACCTCTCGCCCGCGGACCTCGAAGCACAGCTTCAGGCGGCGCTGGGCGCGGTCACGGATGCCGACCTCGCGGAACGTCTCAACGCGTCGGTCAAGGACATCAAGCCCGGACAAATCGTGATGGCCGTGGTCGACTCGGTCGACGATCGCACCGGCCTCGTGGTGATGGACATCGGCGGCAAGAGCGAAGGCTCGATCGCGCTGGCCGAATTCGGCGAGAACCTGCCCAAGAAGGGCGACACCTTCGAGGTCTTCTACGACGGCCTCGACGAGCACGACACGGCGGTCATCTCCAAGCGCCGCGCCGATCGCCTGCGCGCTTGGGAACGCGTCAGCCAGAAGTACAAGGAAGGCGACGAGATCCAGGGCATCTGCGGCCGCAAGATCAAGGGCGGTCTCTTGGTCGACGTCGAAGGCGTCAACGTGTTCCTGCCGGCGAGCCAGGTCAACCTGCGCCGCACGCACGACATCTCGGATTTCATCGGCGAGCCGATCCGCGCGCGCATCATCAAGATCGACGCGGAGCGCATGAACATCGTGATCTCGCGCCGCAAGCTGCTCAAGAAGAGCGCCAGAAGCAGAAGGAATTCCTGCTCTCGGACATCCAAGAAGGTC
>CAYHRR010000378.1:0-2008 GCA_964358875.1 uncultured Planctomycetaceae bacterium
CCGTCGGGCCCAATGCGACGTTCAGGGACGTCGACATCGCGAGCGGCGTCGCCTACCTCGTCGGCGAAGACCACAGCCTCGCGACCCCCCTCGGCTACCTCCTGACGTCGACGCTCAGCGGCACGACCTGGAGCGCGTTGACGGTCGTTGCCACCGTTCCGATGTGCACGGTCGGCATAGATACCGAATTCTTCGAACCGATCCTCGAGGAGGTCGAAGTCGACCCGGCCGGACTGGTGTGGATCGGCGGCGATTGCGGGCGCGTGTGGAGCTGGACTTCCGGCGGCGGCTTGGTGGAACACAAGACCAATACCGACTCCACCGTGCGCGGCATGTCGTTCTACGGCCCGGGCGCCGGCTACTTCGCCGCTCAACGCGCAACCCGCACAGGGCATGCGATCGTCGAGATTCACTGATCGATCCGCGTTCGGAATCCCACGCGCGCGGCTCGCTGCTCAGCAGGCCGCGCGCTGTTCGTTGGCAAGTCTTCGAAGAGGCACTCGATTGGCGGCGGTCATCGGCGCTTGGGTCGCCGTGCACAAACTGTTGAAGCACATGGAACCCGAGGCTCGGACGTTTGACCACGGCCTTGTGCCCATACGTCGTGCGCGAGGTCGCGCAACGGAGCCTCCGAGACTGGAAGGGCACGGCGGCCTTGTGCGCGGTGACACGTCTAACCGATTCACACTGCGGAGCTCCTCCGCAGTCGCTCGCGGCCGGCAGGCGCCTTCCGACGTGCTCGCCGAACCCGCGTGTTGCGCCTAGCCGTTGCTCGCGCAGCGGTCTTGCCGCAGGTGAACACCGCGCACGAGGGATGCGCTGCACGTGCGCAGCGCATAGATTCCGGCCCGTGGAGGAACGTGATCTCGTACGCGGGTTGCGCGAGCGGCGCGAAGAGGCGGTGCGCCTGTACCTCGAGCGCTATCGCTCGCTGTTCCAACACTGCATCGGTCAATTCGAGAACGAGGCCTCGGCGCGCGACGACCTGTTCCAGGACCTGGTCTGGCACGCGCTCGAACGGCTCGACCAGGACAGCTTCGATCCGGCGCGCGGATCCTTCGGGACGTGGCTGTACCGCGTCGCTTGGTGCCGTTGCGTCGATTTGAAGCGTCAAGAGAACGCGCGCCGGCGCGTGCGGCTCGTTCCGCAGGGCGACGGCGTGCCCGAGCAAGTCGATCCCGCCGCTTCGCCCGGTACCAGCGTCGGCGACGCCGAAATCAGCTTCGAAGTGCGCGGCGCCTTGGCCGAACTCGCACCGGACGACCGCAGTCTGCTCGAACTGCGCTTCGTCGAAAACCAGACCTTGGTCGACATCGCGCGCGAACTCGGCATCACCGTCGAACAGGCGAAGTACCGGCTCAAGCGCGCGTCCTCCGAACTGCGCAGGGCGTTGCTCGCGCGTTTGCCGCGCAGCGAGGTGGCCGAGTGAGCGCCGAGAAGCAACTTTCCGCGCACGTCCGCGCCCGAACCTACGGATGCGAGAGGTAACGATGGCGATGCACGAACATGGTCTCGAGCCCAGGCGCGAGGCGGGCTGCTCGCGGCCGGATCTCGCCGTCCGCATCGTGGACTGGGACGACGTGCCCGCGGCGCTGCGCGCGGAGCTCGAGCGCCATGCCGGCGACTGCGCGGAGTGCGGACCCAAGTTGGAGCAGCTGCAGCGCGCCCAGGTTTGGCTCGAAGGCCAAGCGCTGCCGCGCCCGACGGGCGTGTGTCCGAGCGCGGACGAGCTCTACGACTTCGGTCGCGGTCCGGGAGCGCGTCGGCGTTCGGAAGCGGAGCGGCTCAGCCTGCGCGCTCACGCCGCGGCCTGTGCCGAATGCTCGAAGTTCCTGCGCACCTTGGAACAGCGCCCGCCGTCGCCGGTGCTGTTCGAGGTCAGCGCCGACGAGCTGCGCGCGACCTCGCACCAGCGCCGGCGCCTGCAACTGTTGATTCCGCTCGCAGCCGCAGCGGCGGTCGCAGCGATCTTCGTGTGGCGCGGCGCGAACTCGGCGACCGGCGATGC
>CAYHRR010000378.1:2018-4522 GCA_964358875.1 uncultured Planctomycetaceae bacterium
ACCGGCTGCCGATCATCGCCGCGGGGGGCGTCTTCACCACCGACGATGTACTGGTCGTTGCTGAAGTATGCGGCGGCGAACGAGGTCGCAGCAGCCCGCATTCGGTTCCCGACGGAGGTCGCGTTGCGCGGAACGGCGCCGAGCGAGCTGTGGTACCCGCGCGAGCGCGTCTTGGCCTCTGCGGCGGGCCTGTGGGCGCCGCTGGTCTTCGAATTGGCTCCGCGCGAGCACGCCTCGAGCTATCGCGTCACGTTGCTGCGCCACGATGGCGGAGCCTTCGCCGCCGGAGTCGAAGTCGCGCGCTTCGAAGGAGCCGCGCCGCTGCTGAGTGCGCCGCCCGAGCTCGAACGCGCCCTCGCCGCGGGCCACTACACCTGGGAAGCCTGGGCCGGCGTCGACGGTTTGGAAGTCGCACTCGGCCGGCGTGACTTCGAAGTCGTGCTCGACGAGGCCTTGGTCGGCGAACTCGCGGCGCGCGACCGCGCGCCTGAACCGACGCGCAGCGAGGCCTTGTTGCACCTCCTGCACGACGCGGGTTTCGACGGCGACGCACGCTCCTTCGCGCGCACGCTGGCGCCGAGCGCCGAACGCGACGCCTTCCTCGCTCGCCGTCCCGGACGCTGACGCGCGGCGCGCCACGTGCTCGAATCGGCGGCGCCATGAAGCTCTCCGCGCTGCTGTTCGCCTGCGCGCTCGCGTTGCCGGCGTCCGCGCACGCCGACGAGTACGCGGAGCAGATCGCGCGCTACGCAGGCTTGTTGCAGCAGGTGCGCGCGGGCGACGACGCGGCGTCCGAGGAACTGCGCGCCTGCGCCGCGCGGTTGTGCTCTGAATTCGCACGCTGCGATCCCGTCGACGTCGCCGCCTACTACGTCGCGTTGTCCGTCGACGCGCGCAGCGGCGGGCTCGCGGAAGAAGCTCGCGTGCGCGCCTTGCGTGCCCGCGTCTTCGACGCCGGCCGCGCGAACGGCGACGCGCAAGATTGGACGACCGAGCGCGCGCTCATCGTCAGCGAGTTGCGCGAACTGTCGGAACGCGTCGCTGCGCAACCGGACTACGTCCCCGCAGCTCAAGCGGCGAGCCTGCTCGCCGTGATCGAAGTCGAGCAACTCGAGAGCGATCGCAACGCCGTCGCCGCGCAGTTGGCGCTGGACGTCGAGCGCGACGCGTCGACGGCGCTCGCGCTGTTCGAACGAGCGGGACAAGCGACGCCGCGCTTGGAAGCCCAGCTGGTGCTGGGACGACTGGCCTTGTTGCGCGGCGACGCCGCCCTGGCGCGCCGCCAATTCGAGCGCGGGCTCGAACGCGCCGTGCAACTGCGCCGCGACGACGAGCGCGAACAGGCCTTGCAAGGCTTGCTCGCACTCGCGCGCCGTGCGGGAGACGTGCGCACCGAAGAGCGTTTGCTCGCGGACCTCGCGCGCTTTCGCGACCCGTCGACGAGTTGGCCGCTCGCGCGCGATTGGTCGGCGCGGCTCCTGTCGGAGGACCATGCGGACGAAGCGATCGACTTCCTGGAGCGTTACGCGCCGAGCGCGGATGCGCACGTCGCCGATCGCCTCGAATGGGAACTGTTGCTCGGCAGCGCGCGCTTGCGCGCCGGCGATCTTGCCCTTGCGCGCGCACACTTCGAGGCGCTGGCGACGCAACAGTGGCCCGAATTGTCGACGCTCGCGCTCGCGACGCTCGCGCTGCGCGAGCAACGCGCCTTCGAGGCCTTGGACCTGCTCGACGACGCGGCGCGGCTCGCGAGCTATTCGGCGAACGGTCGGCGGCGCGCCCACGCGCTGCTCGGCGAAGCGTTTCTGCTGACGCACGACCTCGAACGGGCGCGCACGCACCTGACGCTCGCGACGGAGGCAGCGCTCGCCGACGAAGCCCGCGACGCTTCGAGAACGCGCATCGACGCCGGCGGCCGCGACGTCGTCGAACGCGCGACCTGCAGCGTCGTCGGTGAGCGGCTCGGGTTGCACACCGTCGCACTGCTCGCGCAAACGCACGCGCTGCTCGGCGACGCACTCGAGGCCGCGCGCGTGATCGAGGACACACAGTCGCGCTCGCTGCGCGGTCCGCAGGGCGCGCTCGATCGCGAGGCCCTGCGTGCCTGGGCCGCGCACACCGAACTCGGTTTCGTGACCTGGGTCGTCGGCGCGGACTTCACGCTCGTCGTGCACGTCGCTCCCGACGCGAGCACGGCCTGGGAACGCATCGCGCGCGGTCGCGTCGAGCTCGAACAAGCCGCGCGCAGGTTGCGCGAGAGTGCGCTCGCGTCGCGCGCAGCGGATGCGCTCAGTCGTCCCGCACTCGACATCGCCGGCGAGCTGTTCCCACCGTCGATCGTCGCGCGCATCCGCGCGAGCGGCGCGCACGTGCAGCCGCGCCTGCTGCTGCTCGCGCACGGACCGCTCGAAGCCCTGCCGTTCGAGTTGCTGCCTTGGCCGGCGCTCATCGGCCGCGATGACGTCGCGCTCCTTACTTTGCCCGGCCTGCCGTGCGCTGCGCCC
>CAYHRR010000379.1:0-4497 GCA_964358875.1 uncultured Planctomycetaceae bacterium
CAGTGGTCGGTCGACACGGCTTGCAGATCGTTGAATTTCAGGCCACGCCACAGCTCTTTCTGCTTCTCCTTCGCGCGCAGCGGCGGGCTCATCACGTACTTCGCGCCGTTGAAGCCGGGCTCCTCGTAGTTGTCGTAGGAGAGGAACAAGTACTGCGGACACGTCTCGGCGAAGGCGGGCAAGCCGCGGTCGCGCGCGGCGGTGACGTGCTCCAACGCTTCCGCTGCGGAGAGATGCACGATGTACACGGGCACGTCGGCGACTTCGGCGAGACAGATCGCGCGGTAGGTCGCTTCGGCTTCGAGTCGCGCCGGCCGCGTCAGCGCGTGGAACTTCGGCGCGGTGTAGCCCTTCTTAAGCGCTTGCTCGACGAGCACGTCGATCACCGGCCCGTTCTCCGCGTGCATGCAGATCGTCGCGCCGATCTCGCCCGAGCGCTGCATCGTGCGAAAGATCGAAGCGTCGTCCATCAGGAACACGCCGGGGTAGGCCATGAACAGCTTGAAGCTGGTGACGCCTTCCTTGACGAGCGCGTCCATCTCTTCGCGCAGCTCGGGCGTGCTCTCGCGCATGATCATGTGGAAGCCGTAGTCGATGGCGGCCTTGCCCTCGGCCTTGCCCATCCACGTTTCCCACGCGTGGCGCAGCGTTTTCCCGCGCTCTTGAATGGCGAAGTCGACGACGCAGGTCGTGCCGCCGTGCGCCGCCGCGATCGTGCCGGTGCGAAAATCATCGGCCGAAGTCGTGCCGCCGAAGGGCATGTCGAGGTGCGTGTGCACGTCGATGCCGCCGGGGATCACGAACTTGCCCGTGGCGTCGACGGTCTTGTCGGCGGCGATCGGAATGCTCGCGCCGATCATCGCGACCTTGTCGCCGTCGATCAGCACATCGGCGCGGTAGGTGTCGGTCGCCGTGACGATCGTGCCGCCCTTGATCAGAGTCTTCATCGCGCTCCTTGGTCGATCGCGCGCCGCGCGCGGTGGCGCGCCAGCATAGTGTCGCGAGGAGGCCTAGGACGGGTAGCGAGCGCTACCATCCGCCGTCGAACCATGCCGAAACGAGCGCCCAGGCTGGTTGTCATCGCTGGCCCGAACGGCGCCGGCAAGTCGACTATCGCGCCTGCGCTTCTACGCGAGCAGTTCGAGATCCGCGAATTCGTCAACGCCGACGTCATCGCGCATGGCCTGTCCGCGTTCGAGCCGGACTCCGTCGCGATCACGGCCGGACGCGCGATGCTCCGTCGCCTTCGTGAGTTGGCAGACGCGCGCGCCGACTTTGCCTTCGAAACGACGCTCGCAAGCCGCAGCTTCGCGCCGTGGATCGCCGAGCAGAAGCGACGCGGCTACACGTTCGAACTGGTCTTTGTCTGGCTATCCGAGGTCAGCCTTGCGATCGATCGCGTCAACATGCGGGTCGCGGCCGGAGGTCATGCCGTGCCCGAGGACACGGTCCGACGACGCTATGAGCGCGGCCTGCGCAACTTCCTCGACCTCTACCGGCCGCCGGCCGACCGCTGGACGGTCTACGACAACTCGAGTCCCAGCGGACCGCGTGTCATCGCTCGGGGTGCCGGCATCGATCCGCCCGAAATCCTCGACAGAGCGTGTTGGCGAAAGATAGAAGCGGCGCCCGACATGCTTCACGAACGACCGCCGGTTTCGAGCCTGTTCCCCGACGCCGAAGCGATGGATCGCGCCGTCGTCCGCGCCGTTCGGGAAGCCTTGCTGAGACACAAGCTGCTCGGGCAATCGATCGCAGTCTGGCAAGACGGCCGCGTCGTCGAGATTCCGCCCGAAGAGATCGACGTCGACGAGAGATCATGAGTGCGCGAGAGCCTCGCCTTCGCGCACCGCGCCGACGGCGCCGAGCTGTGTGAGCTTCCGCCACACTGAAGCATGATCACGAAGTCCGACATGATGCTGCCCCTCGTGGAGGCCTGCCCAACCTTCGAGCCGACATGGCAGGCATTCCTCGACGAATGGACGCACGACGAAGCCGGCCTCGACGGGGGTTACCTCCCCCTCTACTTGGCGCTCGGCGATCTCGCGGACCACTTGATCGACATGCTCGCGCGACGGGAGACCAGCGCGTTTCCCGCGAACTTCGCCGTAGTGACGCGTTGGCACGTCGAAGGTGACGGCTACGTCCGCGAAGCCGCTACGGTCGGGCTCCTCGAGTGCATCCAGAACACCAACCTCCACACATCGACTCGCCCGGAGCAGTTCCGCGCATTCCTCGGACCGGTTTCCGAAACGTGGTGGGACAAGTTGTACGGGTTCTGGAAGCGAGGCGAACTCCTGCGCGAGTGATGTTGGGCTCGGCTTCGGCTTTCGGCGCCGCGCGCGAACGCGCAACTGGGGCGGGTGATCGGTCTCGCTGCGCGTGGCTTCTGTGCTGAATCAAGATCCGCGCTGGTCGTCTGCCGGGAGTCGGTCGAAGTTGCGTCGACGACTCCACAAAACTGCGCGCTTCTTCGAAGCAGCGCTCGAGCGCTTCTCTGCGGAATCAAGTTTCTGCGCGCGTGTTTTCTCGCGATCGCCTGCAACAGCAGAGCGCTTCGAGACGTCGTGAGTGCGGAGAACGCCGCGATGACTCGCACGAAAACTCGAATGCGCCAGCACGAGATGAGCTTTCGAAGTTGGGGCGGAGCACGCCGCGGCGCGGGACGGAAACCGAGCGGAGAGCGCGCACGTGTTTCGCACGACGCGCGGCCGGCGCTCGCGGCGCGACACCCGGTTCACGTCACAACTCGTGTGTGCGCCGGACTGCCCAACTTGCGGCGCGATGCTGCGCGGCGCGCGATCGAGCGAGCAATCTCACGAGCCGCCGAGCGACTCGGAGCGCGGCTCGTGCACTACTCGATCCAGACGACGCACCTGCACTTCGTGGTCGAGGCGATCGATCGACGCGCGCTCTCGCGAGCGATGCAAGCACTCTCGGTGCGCGTGGCGCGAGCGTTGAACGCGTTGTGGCAACGCGTGGGCTCGGTCTTCGCGGACCGCTTCCACGCGAGGATCCTTCGAACGCCGCGCGAGGTGCGCAACGTGCTCGTCTACGTGCTCCACAACGCGCGCCACCACGGCATTCATCTCGTCGGCGTCGATCCGTGTTCGTCGGGCGCGTGGTTCGACGGCTGGAAAGAAGGCGGCGCGGACGAATCGCGAGCTTCCCCATGTGCGCGCGCCGCGACGTGGTTATTGCAATGCGGCTGGCGCCGGCACGGGCTTATCAGCCGGCGAGTCGACGCGACCCGTTCGTTGCGACTAGTTGCGAGAAAGCCCGGCACCGTACCCCGTACGCCGCGTCACTCTTCGCGACAAACCAGGACCACCAGGGCGTCGGATTGAGCGACGAACGGAAGAGCGAGATAGTCCTTCGCAACCACGATGGTTCTTCGCGCGAAGTCCTCCGCCGATTCGGCGTGTCGCGGGTCGCAACTCCAGCCCTCGTGTAGAGGCTGTGGCACTGAGGGGCCGACGCGATACAAATCCCCGCCGAGGACCGCGACGGGTGCGGCGAAGCACTCGAGGCGGGTCAGCAGCTCCGTTGTCCGGTCCCGGGTCAGCGCAAAGTCATTGTGTCCGTCGTCACCCAGGAATTGCCCACGCTGTTCCTTGAAGCGCCCGGGGCTGCCGAGCACCACGAACTCCTCCTTTGACTCGTCCCGGCGACGCGCAACAAACGCCCGTACTTGCTCGAGACAGCGGCGGTTGAAGTCGATCGGCGGTTCATTCGCCATCCGCAGGGTTGGCATCAACTCCGAATGCCACTCCAGCTGGAGTCTCTCCCAGGTGCACGTCTCCGCGCCAAAGACGGCCAGCGATCGCGTTGCCGAGGCCGTGCTTTCGATCAGCTCGAGCGCGTCACGGAAGCTCAAGGCGAACGATGCGCTGCCCCATGAACCGAGGAAATGCCCGCGGTTGAGGAGGTATTGTCGAATGTCCCGCTGCGGGCTCATGCTCGAGGATGACTGACAGCGTCACGGCGCCAAGTCGACCAGCGGCCCGTACGACTCCGGCCGGCGATCGCGATAGAACTGCCACACGCGGCGCACTTCTTCGATCACTTCGAGGTCCATGTCGGCGACGACGAGCTCGTCCTTGTCCTCGGACGCCTCGGCGAGGAACTTGCCGCGCGGGTCGACGAAATAGCTCGAGCCGTAGAACTTGCCGATGCCCCACGGCGCTTCGGTGCCGACGCGGTTGATGCAGCCCATGAAGTAGCCGTTCGCGACGGCGTGCGCCGGCTGCTCGAGCTTCCACAAGTACTGCGACAAACCCGCGACCGTCGCCGACGGATTGAACACGAGCTCGGCGCCGTACAATCCGAGGATGCGCGCGCCTTCAGGGAAATGCCGGTCGTAGCAGATGTAGACGCCGACCTTGCAGTACGCCGTCTGGAACACCGGGTAGCCGAGATTGCCGGGCTTGAAGAAGTACTTCTCCCAAAAACCCGAGGTGTGCGGGATGTGATTCTTGCGGTATTTGCCGAGGTATT
>CAYHRR010000380.1:0-4495 GCA_964358875.1 uncultured Planctomycetaceae bacterium
CCGTGTGGTACGCGGCGGTCGTGCGCGGCGACGTCAACGCGATCACGATCGGCGCGGACTCGAACATCCAGGACGGCGCGGTGCTGCACGGCACGCTCGGCGAATGGCCGGTCGTCGTCGGCGCGCGTGTTTCGATCGGCCACCACGCGACCGTTCACGGTTGTGTGATCGAGGACGACGTCTTGATCGGCATCGGCGCGCGCGTACTCGACGGAGCGCGCATCGGCGCATTCTCTCTGATCGCCGCGGGAGCTCTCGTGCGCGAAGGCCTAGTCGTGCCGCCGCGCTCACTCGTGGTCGGAGTCCCCGGCGTCGTCAAGCGCGAGTTGAGCGAGCGCGAACTCGAGATGATCCGCCGCACGCCCGCGCGCTACCGCAAGCTTGCGCTCGACACGCGCGCGGCCTGTCTAACCGCCGGTCACGAGGATCCGTTCTTCGGCGCTTGATCGCCGAGGATGATGCGATGGCCGACGACGATTGGTACCGACGAACGGAGTGGACGGAGAGCGATCGCGAGGCGTTCTTAGTGCGGCTGAAGCGTTCGCGCACTCGCTACGACAAGGCGCAGTACTTGCGCATCCAGGCCGGCTACCTCGGAGCGATTCATCCGTCCGCTGCGCTCGAGCTCCTGCACATGGTTGTCGAGGAGTTTCCGGAGCCCGGCCAACTTGCGCAGGCCCATTTGCAGATTGCGTTGTGCCGGCTGCGCCTTGGCGACCCTGACGCGGCGCTGGCGGAGTTCCGTCGTGCGCTCGAGCAAGAGTCGAGCTATCCGCAAGCGCTGACGAATGCCTTCTTGGACTTCGCGACGTTCGCGATCGCGCGCGAGCGGCGCGACTTGTACGAGGAGGTCGCGCGCGTCTTGCGTGAACGCGAGAAACGACTGCTCTTTCCTGTCGACCATTATCGGTTTCACGCCGCGCTCGCCGTCGTGACGGAAGCGGCGGGCGATGCGCGCGACGCGGCGCTGCACGCGCGCCTCGCGCTTGCTACGGCGGAGCTGAAGCACTCGGGCTTTCGATATCACCCCGCCGTCGGACTCGTCGGCGAACAGGACGAGGCGCTGCAGCGGCGGCTAACGACACTCGCGCGCTTGGGCTGAACGTTCACTCGACGCGTCGACGTCGGTCGCGAACGACGAGCGCTCGCGACGCACGAAAGATCGCGCGCAACAGTCGTTCGAGTTCGGCGCGCTCGAATCCGTCACTCGTCCCGCGCAGCAACTTCGCGAGCATCGCACGCTCGCGCCTTGGATCGGCCGCAGGCAAATCGAAGTGCGCCTTGCGCCGGCCGATGCGGCGCGCCAAACGCGCGCGGCGTTGGAGCAACTCGACGAGTTCAACGTTGAGTCGATCCATCGCGAGGCGCAGGCGCACGATTTCGACGGGCGTGGTGGGTTTCCTGCTCAATCGGCGCGGATGATACCGTCGGCGCGATGAGCGTCTCGAAGCAGTCGGCCCGCAAGCCCGAAGTCCTCGCACCCGCGGGCGACGAGTCCGCGTTGCACGCCGCGCTCGCGGCCGGCGCCGATGCCGTCTACTTCGGTCTGCAAGAGGGCTTCAACGCGCGCGCGCGCGCCGGCAATTTCTCGTTCGACACGCTCGACGCGACCGTGGCGCGCATCCACCGCGCCGGCGCGAAGGCCTACCTCACACTCAACACGTTGATCTTCGAGCCGGAGCTCGAATTCGTCGAGCGCGCGGTGCGCCGCGCGGCGGAATGCGGCGTCGATGCGCTGATCGTCCAAGATCCCGCCGTCGCCGTGCTCGCGCGCGCAATCGGTCCGGCGCTCGAAGTCCGCGCGAGCACGCAGATGACCGTGTCGAGCCCCGAAGGCGCGCGCTTCGCCGCGAGTCTCGGTGCGACGCGCGTCGTCGTGCCGCGCGAACTCTCGGTGGCCGAGATCCGCCGCTTCGCGGAGCACAGCGACATCGAACTCGAAGTGTTCATCCATGGCGCGTTGTGCGTGTCGTGGTCGGGACAATGCGCGACCAGCGAAGCCTGGGGCGGGCGTTCGGCCAATCGCGGTGAATGCGCGCAGTCGTGTCGCTTGCCCTACGAGCTCGTGCTCGACGGCGAGGTGCGCGCGCTCGGCGACGTGAAGTACCTGCTTTCGCCGAAGGATTTGGCCGGTTTGCGTGCCGTGGAGGAGCTCGCGGCCATCGGCGTGCACGGCCTCAAGATCGAAGGCCGACAAAAAAATGCGCAGTACGTTGCGACGGCGACGGAGACCTACCGCCATTGGGTCGACGCCCTCGTCGATGGAGCGCAGGCGGCCGACGAGCAACGCGCGCAACGCGAGTTGTTGCGCGCGAGCCTTTCGTACACGCGCGGATTCGGCGACGGATTCCTCGGCGGCTCCGATCACCAGTCGCTCGTCGAGGGTCGCTTTCCCAAGCACCGCGGCGTGTACCTCGGCGTCGTCGAACGCGTCGTCGGTTCGCACGTCCACGTCGAGCGCGACGCGGCCGGTCGGCCGTGGACCGGCGCGTTGGCGAGCGAGGAACAACGGCGCGGCGCGCAGGGTGTCGCTTCAGCGGCGTTGTCGGGCTTCGGTGCGAGTGCGTGCGCCAGCGAAGGTCCGAGCGCGGCGGCGCTCGAGGTGCGCGCCGGCATGGGCGTCGTGTTCGACGCGGGCCGACCCGAAGACCAGAACGAACCGGGCGGTCCGATCTTCGGCGTGGAGAAGCGCGCCAACGGTTGGACGCTGCGCTTCGGCGATCCGGGGCCGAACCTCGCGCGCGTCGCGCCGGGACAACTCGTGTGGGTCACGAGCGATCCCGCGATCGGCCGCGAAGTCGAACGCGCTTTGACGCTGCCCGAGCCGAGCGGTCGGATCGCGCTCGACCTTACGTTGCGTGGGGCGGCCGGTCAGCCGTTGCGCATCTTCGCGCGCGCCCGCGGACATCAAGTCGACGTCGTGAGTACGACCGAGCTCGCTGCGTCGACGAGCGCCGGGCTCACCGACGCGCTGCTGCGCGACAAGCTCGCGGGCTTCGGCGGCACGCCCTTTCGGCTAGGACGTCTCGACGTTTCCGCGCTCGGTGCGCAGTTGCACTTGCCGGTGTCCGAACTCAAGTCGCTGCGACGCGGAATCGTGGATGCGCTGCTGCCGCGCATCGAACGCGGAAGCGTGCGCGTGCTCGAAGCCGAACCGCAGGTGCCGAAATTGCGGGCGCGGGCGCGCTCGTCGAAGGCGCCGCAGTGCGAGTCGACCACGGAACCGACGCTGCTCGCGTTGTGTCGGAACGAAGCGCAGCTCGAAGCTGTGATCGCTGCCGGGCTGCGCGACGTCGAACTCGATTGGATGGAACTCGTCGGGCTCAAGTTCGCGGTCGAGCGTGCGCGCGCGGCCGGTTTGCGCGTGACGCTCGCGACGGTGCGTGTGCAGAAACCGGGCGAGGAGAGCTACGACCGGCGACTTGCCGCGCTCGCGCCCGACGCGGTGCTCGTGCGGCATTGGGGCGCGCTCGTCTACTTCCAGCAGCTCGCGGGCGCGCGACCGGCGCTGCACGGCGATTTCTCGCTCAACGTGACCAACTCGGTGACGGCGGCGGAATTGTTCGAGCGCGGGCTCGACACCTTGACGGCCTCGCACGATCTCGACGAGGCGCAACTCGGTGCGCTGCTCGACGCTGCACCTGCCGAGCGCTTCACGATTTCGCTGCACCATCGCATCGCGACCTTCCACACCGAGCACTGCGTGTACTCGCACCTGCTCAGCGCCGGACGCGACTTCAATACCTGCGGGCGCCCGTGCGAGAAGCACGAGGTTGCGCTGCGCGACCAACTCGGACGCGCGCATCCGGTGATCGTCGACGTCGCTTGCCGCAACACCGTGTTCAACGCACACGCACAGAGTGCGGCCGCGCTCGTTCCCGATCTGCTGAAACGCGGCGTGCGCCGCTTCCGCGTCGAATTCGTGCGCGAAAGCGCAGACGAAGCGGCGCGCGTGCTCGCGGCCTATCGAGAATTGCTCGGCGGCGAGATCACTCCCGCGGAAGCGGCCGCGCGAGCAGGCGCGAACGCGCACTACGGCGTGTCGCGCGCTCCGATGGCCGTGCTGCGCTGAACGGGACACGGCCGCGGGCGCGAGTTGCATTCAACGTGGCGCTCAGCGAAGTTCCGCGTGTCGCGCAGCGTCGTTCTGTTCCTACCATGGGCGCGAGTCAGCGCTCGCCTGCGGCAGCACGGCGAGGCATTCGGAGATCGCACCAGTCTTGATGCACTCAGGCGGAGGCAGGTGGAGCGCGTGCATCGCATGCGCGCTCGTCGCAGCTCGCGTTTCGGCGCGGCAGAGCGCTGTCGTCGCCAAGCCCGAGTCGCCCGCCGATGAGCGTTGGATGCACGGCAGCGTCGACCTGCGCTCCGTCGTGCGCGCCTCGGGCTCGGAGCACGACGTCGATCTCTTCGAAACGCTGTCGCTCGAGTTGGGACGCGACGGACGCGATCCGTGGACAGGTCACTTCATGGCGCGCGCAGCGTGGGACATCGA
>CAYHRR010000381.1:0-4480 GCA_964358875.1 uncultured Planctomycetaceae bacterium
TCGCTTGGGCGCCGCGGGCGCACGAAACTCGAGCGTCAGTTCCCGAGACGATCGAGGCCGGCCCGAGCGCGTTGCTCGTTCGGATCCATATCGAGCGCCGTGCGGTACGCGGCCTTCGCAGCGGCGAAGTCGCCGGTCGCTTCGCAGCAGGCGCCCAGATTGTTGTAGTCGGCGGCACGTGCGCTCCCGACACGCGCAAGTTCCTCGAGCACCTCGCGCGCCTCGGCGTAGCGCTTCAGCTGCATCAAATCGTTGGCGAGGTAGTTGCGCGCGATCACGTTCGCCGGATAGCGCACGAGCAACTCGCGCAACAAACCGACGGCCTCCTCGAGTCGGCCTTCTTCGCCGGCGCTCTGCGCCGCATGGAACGCGGCCAACTCGTCGCGTCGCTCGCGCGGGCTCGGCAAATCCTCGGCGTGCAACGGATCCGGCAACGCGCGCAAGGGCGCGTCGGCGCCGACGTAGCCGAGCGACTTGAGCGCGTCGCGCATGTCCTGCCCCACGACAGGCACAGCGTCGATGCTCAACTTGCGGCGCGCCTGGATTCCGCGCAGCGAACGCAACGCACGCTCGACGTCCGCTCCGCGCTCGGCGATCACGTTCTTGTTCTCTTGCTTGTCGCCGATGACGTCGAAGAACTCGGGCGACGATGAATGGATGTACTTCCCGCGCGCGTCGCACCAACCGACGATCGGACTCCAACCGAAGCTCAGCCAGCCGTTGTAGGACTCGAAGTAAACGCCGCGCTCCGCAGGCACTTCGGCGCGGTACAGATCGACGCCGTCGAGATCGGGCGGCGGCGCCAGCCCGAGCGCTGCGAGCGCGGTCGGATACACGTCGACGACGCTGACCAACTCGTCCGACTTCGTGCCGGCGCGAAAGCCGTCGGGGTAGCGCAGGATGAACGGAACGCGCAGCGTGCCGTCGTAGCAGTACCAACCGTGCGTCGGCTCGCCGTGCGCGTTGAAGCTCTCGCCGTGGTCACCGACCACGATGACCAGCGTCTCGGCCAGCGTTCCATCGGCGCGCAAGTGATCGAACAACGGCCCCAGCGACTGGTCGATGAACGCGACCTCGCCCAGGTACTGGCTGCGCATGCGTTCAGCGAGTTCGGGCGGCGGATTCCAAGGCGTGTGCGCGTCGTAGAAGTGCATCCACGTGAAAAACGGCCGGTCGCGGTCGCGCGCGTCGAGCCAGCGCGTCGCGCGCGCGACGATCTCGGGCGCCGGAAGACCGCGCAGTCCGCCCGGACCGCTCGACTCGCGCGGCGCGCCTTCATAGGTCTCGAAACCCTGATCGAGTTCGAAGCTCTCGTCGAGCACGATCGACGCGACGAAGGCCGAGGTCTGCGCGTCGCACTGCGCGCGTGCGAGTTCCGCCAAGGTCGAAGCCGACTGCGGCACCGAGTTGAGGCCGTTGGCGAACACTGAATGCCGATTGGGGTACAGCCCGGTGAGCATCGACGTGTGCGCCGGAAGCGTCAACGGAGTCACGCTGCGCGCGCGCGAGTACAACACGCCCTCCGCCGCGAGCCGATCGATGTTGGGCGTCGGATCGGCCGGGTTCCCGTAACAGCCCAGCGCGTTGTAACGCGTCGTGTCGAGCGTGATCAGCAGCACGCTGTGCGCACGCGGCGCGTCATCTCCACCACCGCAGCTGGAAAGCAACGCAAGTGCGCTCGACAGCGCCGTGGCGAACGCACGACGGCCTGACCGATGACGAAGAGTTCGACGCGACATTCGCGCGGAGGATAGCGGGCTCGCAGCAGCGCGCGTCGCGCACGTCATCGCGCAACGCCTGAACTTCGTCGCGTGCTTGCCAAGTCGCCCATGCCGCACGCGCCGACGCAGGTGAGCGCTCGGCCCGCGCGTCGGCAGCGAAGCCGAGCGCGAGGTCGGGCTTCATCGCCCGACCCCGCGCCGCGGACTTGATTGGGGTGAGCGAGGGGACTCGAACCCCCGGCCCCCAGGACCACAACCTGGTGCTCTAACCGACTGAGCTACGCCCACCGTTCCGCCGGGAGGTGCGCTCTCCGGCGTCCCTCGCTGCGCGCGAGGGGTGGAGAGGATCGGAACAGGCGTGCGGCTTGTCAAGCGCGAGGACGGCGCGCTCCGAACCAGCGGCTCCACAACGAGGGCCGCGGCGTGCGCGCCGAGCCGGCGAGTGCTGCGCGGCGTGCGGCCGGCAATTCGTTCAAACGCGCACGCAGCGCCTCGTTCTCCTGCTGCAACGCGCCGACGGCGAGCAGCAGGCGCTTCTGGGCCGCTTCCGAGCGCTCGGTGCGTTCGCGTTCGTCGGCCACGCGCACTTCGAGCCGATCGATGTGCCGTTGACAGGCACGTTCGAGCCGCGCCGCCGTGTCGAGCTCTCGCGCCGCGTGTTCGCAACGCCCGCGTTCCCTGGCGAGTTCGCTCTCCACGTGCCGGACACGTTCGATGTAGTCGCGCTCGCGCCGCCCTGGTCCGACCACGCGCGGCTGGAAAACGGTGCGTGGACGGGGAATGATCTCGACGGTCGGTTCCATGGGTTGCATCGCACGGGTTGTCGCGGACAGGTCGGCGCTCAAGATCCCATCGGATGCTTCCGACCTGTTCTGTCCCGTTGCCTAGGGAATCCCCGCCGAACTCCAACCAGGAATGCCTCGATGCTCCAGCGCACTCTCGTCGTCCTCGCCCTCTCGCTGCTCGGCGCCTGTGCCGCGCCGCAGTTCCAACTCGCGGCCAGCTACGGCGAACTGACGCCCAAGGGCGACGTTTCGCTGGTCAACGGCGGCGGTGCCACGGCCAACAACTCGCTCGACGATCTTGGACTCGACAGCGCCGAGGCGACACCGGCCCTGCGCGCCGACTTCAAGTGGGGTGTGCCGCACTTGACCCTGGCGACGCAGTCGTCGAGCTGGGACGGCAACGGAATTCTGTCCGTCGACTTCGGCGGCATCGGCACGGGTACTGCGGTCGACACGGAGCTGGAACTCGCGCTGCACCGCAGCGTGTTGACCTTCGACCTGGTACCGACGGATCTGTTCGAACTCGGCCTGGGGTTCGGCGTGAGCTTGATCGACATCAAGGGCAGCGTCGACGAATCGGCCGGCGCGCTCAGCGAGAACTTCGACGAGTCGTTGCCCGTGCCCGTGCTCGCCGCGCGCATCGGCGGCAAGCTCTGGAAGCTCGACTGCGAGCTGCTGCTCTCGGGCCTCAAGGTCGATGTCGACGGCAACAGCGCGACCTATCTCGAGACCGATTTGAACGCGCGCTACTCGATCTTCGGAGCACCCGGCGAACTCGGCGGCGGCATCATCGCGGGCTGGCGACAAGTCTCGCTGCAAGCCGCCTACGACGACGGCTCGGACGCCGTCGATCTCGACTTGACCTTCTCCGGTCCGTACCTGGGCGTACAGCTCGGCATCTGAGCCGCGTTAGGCTCTCGGGCCGGTGCGCCACGATGAGCAACCCGCCCAAGCCTTCCGACGACACACGTTCCGAGCCGAGCTTCGGCAACATGAGCGACAAGCACTGGTCACGCACGCGCGGCGAGACCAATCGCGAGGCGCTCGAGTACTACCGCGCGCGCTCGACGGCGCCCGGTGTCGCCGAGGGCGGCGCAGCGCGCAACTTCTATTGCATGAAGTGCGACGGCGTGATCCCCCACGCGCCGCCGATCGAGAAGTGCCCGCACTGCGGCGAGCCCGTCGACACCAATGTCAAGCGCTACTTCAACTGGGTCGAGATGGGCGAGCCGCCGGCTAGCGACACGCGCTTTCTGATGCTCGCGGTCGGCTCGATCGGCGTGGTCGCGGTCGGTGGAGTCACCTGGCTCGTGGTGTACATGCTCTCGAGCTCATGAGCGCCTCGCGCTTCGATCGACAGGCGCGCTATGCGCCGATCGGCGAGGCCGGCCAAGCGCGCTTGGAGGCGGCGAGCGTGCTCATCGTCGGCTGCGGAGCCTTGGGAGGTTCGAGCGCGCTCAACCTCGTGCGCAGCGGAATCGGACGCGTCGTGCTCGTCGATCGCGACGTCGTCGAGCTGAGCAACCTGCCGCGCCAAGTGCTGTTCGAGGAGCGCCATGTCGGACGCTCGAAGGTCGATGCCGCGCTCGAAACGCTGACCCGCATCGGCGGTCCGTCGCGCGTCGAAACCCATGCCGTGCATGTCGACGCCGACAACCTCGCGGAACTTGCGCAGGGCTGCGACCTGCTGCTCGACGGCACGGACAACCTGGCGACGCGCTACCTCGTCAACGACTACTGCGTCGAGCGCGGCGTGCCTTGGATCTACGGCGGCGTCGTCGGCGCGGCCGGCCTCGTCATGCCGATTCACCCGGGCCAAAGCGCGTGTTTGCGCTGCATTTTCCCGGAGCCGCCGCCGCCGGGAGCCTTGCCGACCTGCGACACGGCCGGTGTGATCCTGCCGGCCGTCGCGGCCAATGCCGCGGTGCAGTTCGCCGCAGCGCTGCGGTGGTTTTAGTGCGAGCCCCCCCCCCC
>CAYHRR010000382.1:0-4480 GCA_964358875.1 uncultured Planctomycetaceae bacterium
ATCTGAATGCGCGACGCCCCTGCGTCGAGCGCGTTCTCGACCAACTCCTTGACCACCGACGCCGGCCGCTCGATCACCTCCCCCGCCGCGATTTGGTTGCACACCAATTCGGGCAGCACGGCGATGCGCGTTTTGCGGACGAGATCTTGCATGGCGAGCGCGAAATCCTAACGCGCTCTCGTCGCCGCAGCGCGACGCGACCAACGCAGCGCCAAACGCGTGAAGTCGCTCGCGTCGACATCGACGTTGCGCCGCGAGCGCCGTTCGATTTCGAGTACGTCGTCGAGCATGCGCCGCCAGGCCTGCGAAGCGCGCCATGAGAGCGCCGCTTTGACCGTGTGCTCGTTGCCCGAAAGCCCGGCCTCCTCGGCAGCTTGCACGGCGTCGAGCCCGCGCTCCGAGGCCGCCGCATAGGCGAGGCCGACGCGCACCTTCGAGCGCAATCCGCCGAGCGTCATCGCGACCAACGCCGCGTCGTTCATCTCGCGCGAACCGTCGTCCTTCTGCTTGCCGCCGCGAAACAGCGTCTCGAATGCCAGCACCGCGCGCGCGACGTCACCGGCGATCAACGCGTCCGCCGCGTCCCATGGATTGCCCGCGCCGGTGCTCGTCAATTGCGCGAGCGCGTCCTTGCCGCCGGCGATGAGCGCACCGAGTTGATCGTCGAGCGAACCGAGATCGTTGCCGTGCGCGTGCGCGAGCAGCAGCGCCTGGTCCGGCGTCACGCTCACACCGCGCTCCTTGGCGCGCGTCACGATCCACGTGCACAGCTCGCCGCGACGCGGATCTTGGTCGCGGATCCACGGACCGGGCTTCTCGTACAGCTTGCGGAACGAATGCAACGTCGCGCCGAGCGCGGTGAGCTCCTTCACGATCGTGAGATCGGAACGCAGCGACTCGGCTTGGAGCACCAGCGTCCCGCGCTTGCCCTTGAGGAAGGCCTTGAGCGCGCGCGCCGTCGCCGACTCGTCGCCGTCGGGAGTCTTCTTCAGCACCAAATCCGGCTCCTCGATCACGACGCAGCGCGCGCTCGCGAACATCGCCTGGCTCGTCAAGTCGTCGTGCAGGCTCTGCAAGCGGAAGTCGCCGCCCTTCGCGTCGTGGCGACAAATTTCGAGCTCCGCTTTGCGCGCGGCGGCGAGCACGCGGTCGAGCGCACGACCGCGGTACCAGCTCTCGGCGCCGCGCAGGATGTACGCGGGCGCGAGCGCCGCGCCGTCGAGCGCACTCTCGAGCGCCGCCCATTCACTCCGCGGATCTGCGTCCTTGGCCATCGCGCGCGCATCCTAGGCGAGCCAAGCCAGATCGAGCGCGAGTCCGACGAACAACGCGACACCGATCCAACCGTTCAACGTGAAGAAGGCCATGTCGACGCGACTGAGATCGGTCGGCGACACGAGCCGGTGCTCCCAGGCCATCAACAGCGCGGCACCGAAGATCGCCGTCGCGTAGATCCACGACAAATCGGCGCGCCAACACGTCGCGGCGAGCAGCGCGATCGTCGCGACATGCAGCCAGCGTGCGGCGAGCAGTGCGCGAGCGATGCCGAAGCGCGCCGGAACCGAGCGCAGTCCTTCGCGCACATCGAAGTCGCGGTCTTGGCAGGCGTAGATCAAGTCGAACCCCGCGACCCAAGTCAGCACGGCGCCGGCGAGCGTGAATGGAACGAGCAGATCGCCGCCGAAGTCGCCGCGCACGGCGAGCCATGCTCCGAGCGGCGCGAGCGCGAGCGAGAGGCCGAGGAAGGCGTGCGCGAGCCACGTGAAGCGCTTCGTGAAGCTGTAGAAGAACAACACCGCGAGCACGAACGGCGCGCTTCGACCGCACAAGCCGTTGAGCGCCCACGCCGCGCCAACGAACACCGCGCCGGCGCAAGCCGTCAACGCGATCGCTTGCGAGACGCGCAGCGTGCCGCTGGGGAGTTCGCGCGCCGCCGTGCGCGGGTTGCGCGCGTCGATGCGCCGATCGACGAGTCGATTGAAGCCCATCGCTGCAGTGCGCGCGGCGACGGCGCACACGACGATCCAGCCGAGTTGCCTCCACGTCGGCGCGCCGTGCGCCGCGAGCCACGCACCTTGCAGCGCGAAGGGCAGCGCGAAGATCGAGTGGCGAAAGGCGACGAGCCGCAAGTACGCGTCGACGCGCGAGTTCACTGCGGATCGTCCTCGAGCAAGGGATCGCGCGGCGGCGGAGCGAGCGTGCCCGTGTCTTCGTCGGGTCGCGGAAGACCCTTCCAGCGCGCCCCGACGGAATGCTCGACGCGCAACGTGTCGAGGATCTTGCCGACGACGTGCTCGACGAGATCCTCCATGCTTCTAGGCCGGTGATAGAAGCCCGGGCTCGCAGGCAGGATCACCGCGCCCATGCGCGACAGGCGCAACATGTTCTCCAGATGCAGCGACGAGTAGGGCGCTTCGCGCGGCACGAGCACCAGCGTGCGCCGCTCCTTGAGCGCAACATCCGCCGCGCGCTCCACCAAGTTGGAGCTGAAGCCGACGGACACGCGCGCCAACGTGCCCATGCTGCATGGACACACGATGGCGCCGCCGGTGAGAGCCGTGCCGGACGACGGCGGCGCTTCGATGGCACTCGACCGAAAGGCGCGCACGTGCGCCGCGATCGTGCTGCCCAACCAGCTGGGCAAGGCGTCCGACAGATGCTCGCCGCGAGCGCCCGCTTCGACACCGAGTTCGTGGCGCAGCACCTTCACGCCCGCCTCGGTGATCGACACGTCGACCTCATGACCGGCGCCCACCAGAGCGCGGATCAGGCCCTGCGCGTAGACATGGCCGCTCGCGCCTGTGATGCCGACGAAGTAGCGACTCACCAGATCACCGCCGGATCGACGCCGATCCACAGCGCGACGTTGAACAACCCGTGAGCCCAAGCGGCCACGCCCGGTCCGCGCCAACGAAACAGGATTCCCAGGAGCACGCCGCCGAGGCACAGCCAGGCGAGCAACGCGGGATCGAAGGCGCGACCACCGACGCCGAAGCGACGCATCACAGGTTCGAAGTGCGCTGCGGCGAAGGCGAGCGATGAAAGTGCCAACGCACCGAACTCGGCGCTCGCTCGCGCCCATCGATCCGACATGTCGAGCGCACCAAGGAAGCGCACGATCAGCCAGTACGTGAACGAATAGGCGCCGACGCGGAAGAGCAGTTCCTCCCATGGCCCGGCTCCGAAGACGAAGGCGGTGTCGATGAGCGACGGCGGGTGCGCCGTAGGATCCCAGGACACCTCGAGCGCAGGGAGCCAGCGACTGCACGAGCGCACGAGGATCACCATCAGCGGTCCGAGCAGCGCAGCCGCGCCGAGGCCCTCGAGGATCACCCTGGCGATGCCCGCGCCCAGCGCGACCTTGCGCCGACGCGCGATCAACCACGCGATCAGCGCCGCGAGCGCGAGCACGACCCAACGGGCGAGGGTCGCGCGTTCGCGCAAGGGCGACAGCGCGAGGTTGAGCACGAGTTCGCCCGCGTTCGCCGGAGCATCGGGTCGCGCCGCGCGCGCGGCTTCGCCGGCGATCAACAACGGGAGCATGGCGAGGAATCCGACGCTCAGGCTGCGGCTCGGTGCGCCGTCCGACGACGCGAGACTCGGCGCTTGAACCGTCGCGGTCGCGGTGCTCACGCGCGCGTGCCCCAATGCAGCGCGGCAACACCGCCGGTCAACGATTCGAAGCCGCAATCGACGAGCCCGAGCGCTTCCATGCGGCGTTGGAAGTCCGCTGGCGCGTGCCACGCGGCGACGGTGCGCGGCAAGTAGCGGTAGGCCTCGCGATCGCCCGAAATCAGCCCGCCGAACCAGGGCAAGAGGCGCGTGAAGTAGCAGCGGTACAGCGCGCCCAACCAACCGCGCGGCGGCGGACTGAACTCGAGCACGAGCAGACGCCCGCCGGGTTTGAGCACGCGCGCCATCTCGCGCAAGCCCGCCTCGGGATCGGCGAGGTTGCGAACTCCGAAGGCCACCGAAGCGATGTCCGCACTCGCGCTTTCGATCGGCAACCTCAGAGCGTCGCCGTTCACGAACAAGCCGCGCAGCGCGCCGCGCGTGGCCTTGGGACCGGCGCAACGCAACATCTCCGGCGTGAAGTCGACGCCGATGACGTTGGCTCCCGCGCGCGCGAAGGCCAAGCTGAGGTCACCGGTTCCACAGCACGCATCCACCACGACACGACCTTTCACGGGGCCGGCGGCACGCACGGTCCGCGCGCGCCAGCGCTGGTCGATGCCTGCCGAAAGCACTCGATTGAGCAGGTCGTAGCGGCCGGCGATACGGCCGAACATCGAGCGGACTTCGCGCGGGTCGGGCATCGAGCCGGCCAGATTAGCCGACACGCACAGTGCCCTCACGCTTCACCGCGCGCGCCCGGCGCGAAAGTCACACGACTCGGCGAAAGGTGCGGCAGCGCCGGAGCCTCGACTTCACCTCGCGCGAGGTCGCGCATCTCCTCGCACCAACGAAGGCGGCCGCGGAG
>CAYHRR010000383.1:0-4471 GCA_964358875.1 uncultured Planctomycetaceae bacterium
CCGGCTTCTCGGGCGGCGCCGGCTACACGACCGATCTCGAGTTGTCGGGCGACGCCGCGTACCTCTTCGTGTCCTACGTCGGCGGCGTCAACAAGTTCGTTGCCGCAACCGGTGCGCCCGCGACAGGCAACCCCGCGTTCAGCGACTCGGTCTCCGATGTGTGTCGACTAGGCACGGCGATGCTCGCGGTCGGCACCTTCCAAACCGTGAACGGCACCACTCACCCCAAGGTGGCACGGTTCGACAAGACGAGCGGCACATTGGTGCCTTGGACGACTACCTTCGCTGGAGTCGGCGCCCCCTCCGGCGTGAGCACGTGCGCTCGCGCGGGTTCGACGATCTTCCTCGGCAGTGGGGTGATGATCGTGAACGGCGTGTGGCACACCGGCGTCGTCGCCGTCGATTGGCGCACGGGCGCGGTGGATCCGTGGGATCCGGCCCAAGACGGCACGAGTTGTTCCGTGCATGTGTTCGGCACGCGCCTGATCGTGCGCGGCAACTTCGTGAACATCTCCGGAGTGCGTCGCCCGAAGATCGCAATCTACGACCTCAGCCCGGTGCCGTTTCAATGACGTGCAAAGGCCGTTGTTCTCGACGAAATGCGGGGTCGCCCTCGCTTGCGGCAACGGCGTGGTCACCGATCCAGTGAACTGCGGGGAAGTTCGAACTCAGCGTGCGCATGCGAGTGCTGGAGCCCGTGACAAGGCCGAGTTGAGACCGGTCCGCCACACACTGCCCGCGCTGCGAACTCAGCCACCTGGTTGCGCTCGCGGCGCAGGATCTTCGAGTAGCGCTCGGGCGCGAGCGCGGATGTAAACGTCGGGCGGAACCCCCGCCGTGTTGCTTCCGGCGAACTCAGCGACGCTGAGCCGCCTACACAAACACGGCGACCCGTCGCCTCGCGCTCCAAACCAACGAGTTCTCACCATGCGTACCGTCACCGTCTGCGCGAGCCTGCTCTGCGCGCTGCTTGCATCCACGACCGCGTCAGCAGGGACGAGCAATGTCGGAAGTCCGTTGATCGACCGGACAATTTACGACGGTTCGGCTGGAATCATCTACCAGTACCTCGGCGGCACGCAGCCGCTCGCCGGCCCGGGTTCAATCACGGAGTGGTCGTTCTTCGACAACGAGAACTCGTCGACCAACAGCAAAGTGACGCCGCTGCTCTACGAAGTGACGGGTGCGAGCCAATGTAAGGTCGTCGCGATCGGCACGACGCGGGTCTCGAACTCGAGCGGCGTGCAGTCGCATGCGTTCGGCACGCTCGCGGGAATCACGTCGCTGCAGTCCGGGAAGCTGTACACGATCGGCTTCACGCACCGCGGCTACACGGTCGTCGGACCGAACCTCGTAGCCGACGGCGGGAACGGTGGCGTGGTCGACTTCACCGGGTACGGCAACTACACCGACCGATGGGCCTACGCCTACGGCGCCGCCGATGTCGACACGCTCCTCGGCACGGGCGGCATCGCGTTGGACTCGGGGGGCTTCGGAGGACGGATCTACTCCGCCTCGTTCGCCACCGACGCCGCTCCTTCGATTCCGGTTGCTTACTGCACGGCGGGAACTTCGAGCAGCGGCTGCGTTCCTGCAATCAGCTCGACGGGATCACCGAGCGTCTCCAGCGCGTCGGGTTTCACGATCCACGTCGCAAACATCGAAGGCACTCAACAGGGGCTGATCCTCTACGGCGTGAGCGGTCGCAACAACACTCTGTGGGGCACGGGCAGCACGAGCTTCCTGTGCGTGAAGTCGCCGACGCAGCGCATGAACATCTTGAGCGGCGGCGGAACGCTCGGGCAGTGCAACAGCGCGTTCGCCTCCGACTGGCTCGCCTTCCTCACCGCAAATCCGAGCGCCCTGGGTGCGCCATTCTCCGCCGGCGAAGTCGTCGACGCGCAAGCCTGGTACCGCGATCCGCCGGCGACCAAGACGACCAACCTAAGCAACGCGCTCGAGTTCGTCACAGTGCCGTGATCGGTCGACGTTGCCTGCGCGTCAGCTCATACACTCGAGCGCGCATGCGACTGAGCAAACTGAGTTTGCGCGAGCAACAGACCGTGGTCGAGTGTTTGCGCGCCGCGAGTCGCGGTCCGTTCTTCCCCGACTGGGAGTTCTCCGTGCTCTTCGGGCTCGAACGCGCGGAAGTGGAGGCGATCGCGACGGCGGCGCCGGGCATCGACGACGCTGACGACGATGTGCGGCTGGCGATCAACAACTCGATGGTCAATCTCCTCGGCTATCCCCACGACTGCGAGGCCGAATGGTCGCGCTACATCACGGTCTCCGAGGCAGAGGTCAAGCGGACCTTCGACAAGTGGTGCGACGACTTCGTCGAGTCTCTCTTCCGATCGGCGTCGGCGCGGTGGCGTCGGTGGCGGAATCACGACTCGGATCGGCAACGCAGTGACGACGCCGCGCTGCGACCGCTTGCTCTACTCCTGCGCTTGAAGTCCCTGAATCGCGCGCGGCGCTTCGAAGAGTGCTCGACGATCGGCGAGCAAACGTTGTCGACGCTCACTTGGAACGAAGGCGACGCCCTGCAACTCGCCGGCGTTCACGCGGAGTTGTCGGTCGCATTCTGGGCACTGAGCCGCGACCGCGAACGCGTGCTGCACCACGCATGGAAAGCGATCGAGTTGGACAAAGGTCAAGCAACTGCCGCAGAGGCGATCCGCTCGCTGAACGGAGCGTTTTCGCCGACGGCTCGTCGCATGACCGTGATGGTCGAAGGGCTGTGGCCGGAGCGCTTCGATGGATCCGACGATCTCCCGGGGTTCTACGCGACGTACGAGGTCGTGGCCGAGGACGCGGACGAGGCGCTGAGCTTTCTGCGGCCCTTCGAGCCTGAGGGCGCGCGCTCAACGCTTGCCGTCGCGAAATGCACGGTGCGCGAAGCGGCCGTCGACGAACCCAAGGGCGTCGTCGCCGCTCGCCGCGGCTACACCTTCTGGGTTGCAAGGCGCCCGCGCTGAGTTCGTTTGCGTGAATTCGGCTGGCGAGCAGACATCGAACGCGCACTTGCACGACGCCACGACCCGCGGCTAGGTCCGCTGACGTTCGCCGACATGCGTGTTAGAATCCCGGCGCCTTTCGCGCTGAGAAGCAGGGACCAATCGCATGAAACTGTCGGTGATCCTCGAACGAGACGAAACGGGAATGATCGTCGCCGAGTGCCCGGCGATTCCCGGGTGCGTGAGTCAGGGACGTACCGAGGAAGAAGCGCTCGTCAACATCCACGAAGCGATCGTCGGCTGTCTCGAGGTTCGGGCGGAGCAAGGTCTGCCGCTGACCGTTCGCACCGTTCAGGTCGACGTCGACGTTGCCTGAGCTGCCCGTCGTTTCCGGTCGGGACGCGCAACGCGCTTTCGAGTGCTGTGGCTGGGTGTTTCGACGACAGGCAGGCAGCCACATGATCCTGACCAAGTCCGGCAGCATCGTGTCGTTGTCGATCCCGGACCACCGCGAACTCGCGCCCGGAACGCTGCGCAAGTTGATCCGCATCAGCGGCCTCACCGTCGACGAATTCCGCCGTCTTGCGGAGTGAAGGCAGCGGCGTCCGCCTTTCGGGCGTAGCTCGAGGAGCTTCTCGCCACAGACGTCGGCTCGCGCGCCGGATCAAGCGGCAGGTAGGCCGGATGCGGAGGTCGCGATCATCGGCAACGGTCGCTGAGGCTCGCGACACGCTCGAACTCGTTCGAACATTCCCGAGCGCGTCAGCGCCGCAGTGACACAGCGCGACGCCGACGAGGATCGTCGCGCCTGCGGCATACGTGCGCGCGGTCGGTGGTTCGGTGAGGAGTGCGGAACTGCTGAGGGTGGTAAGCAGCGGCACTGCGAGTGGGACGATCGCTGCGCGCGTCGCCGTCAATCCGCGCAGCGCGGCGTACCAACGGCGGTAGCCGAGACCGGACGCGATCGTTCCTGACGCCGCGGCGAACAGCGCGCAATCCACAGTGATGTCGAGATCGCGCAACGCAACGAGCAGCGCTACGAGCGCGAACGGAACGCTGCGCAGACGATCGTCCGCCGTCGCCGCGATCTCGCAACGAGTAGACGCCCCACGCCAGGCCGGCGATCGCCGCGCTCGTGAACCCAATCGTGCGTGCGCGCGCCATGCGTGAGCGAGAGACGGTGACGCGCAGGGTGCTCGTCCACCACGACATCAAGCGCGTGCGGCGCGGTCGAGCGAGCGCGAGCACGCGAGGTGTGCGCGCGAACTTGAGCACGACGACGACACGAGTCCGCAACTCGGAACGTGCATGCCTCGCACGCTAGACTCCCGCGCTCGGTCGACGGAGCAAGTCGCGCAGACGCAGGAGTTCAAGGCGCAACTCGCTGCGCTCCGAGAAGCACAAACCCGTCGTCGACGTGCCGCTCGAGCACGCGCCGCAACCCAAAGCCGTGGCCCATTCTCCCGCTCTCCGCACGCTGTTCCGCCGTGTTCCGGCCTTCGAAGCGCTTCGGC
>CAYHRR010000384.1:0-4457 GCA_964358875.1 uncultured Planctomycetaceae bacterium
GAGACCCTCGCCTTCACTGCGCGGACCCATGCGGGTCCAGCGCGGATGATTCCAGGGCGTCACGTTACGTTCGGGATGCGGCATCAGGCCGAGCACGCGGCCGGTCGCATCGCACACGCCCGCGACCCTGTCGGTCGAGCCGTTGGGGCATTCGGGAAACGCGGCCGGCGCGCCGCTGCGCGTGACGTAGCGCAGCGCGACTTGGCCGTTGCGCTTCAAGCGCTCGAAGGTCGCCGCGTCGTTGAACACCAGGCGCCCTTCGCCGTGGGCGACCGGCGCGGGCCACAGCTCGCCTTCGACGAGCCACGGGCACTTGCAGGCTTCGCTTTTCAGCGTGATCCAGCGGCATTCGAAGTGCCCGGACTGGTTGGCGGCGAGCGCCAAACTGCGCTGCGCGCCACCCTTGCCGGGACCTTCGAGCAAACCGGTGTCGACCAAGGCCTGAAAGCCGTTGCACACGCCGAGCACGAGCCCGCCGCGCGCGACGAAGGCGTTGAGTGCTTCACCCAAGAAGTGGCGCAGCTCGTGACCGAGCACACGCCCCGCGGCAATGTCGTCGCCGTAGCTGAATCCGCCCGGCAAGACCAACATCGCGAAGTCGTCGAAGCGCGTCGGCTCTTCGACGAGGCGTTGCAAATGCACGAGCTCCGCGCGCGCCCCGGCCCGCTCGAGCGCGAGCACCGTTTCGCGGTCACAGTTCGTCCCCGCCGTTCGCAACACGAGTGCCGCGCTCATCCCTGGAAGCCTCCCTGGTGCGCGGCTCGCAAATCATCGATCGACACGTCGATCACAGCCGTCGCATCCGCGTCGCGCAGAACCAATCTGCGCGCGCTCGTCGTCGTTCCGATGCGCGCGCAGTCGAGATCGATGAAGCAACGCTCGAAAGCCGCTGTGTGCGGCGCAGCGACCTCGACGAGGAAGCGCGTGCACGATTCCGAGAACAGCAACACGGCGCGCGCGTCGCAGTTCGCCGCGAGCTGTGCGCACGCGGCCTGGGAGATGTCGAGCTCGAGCCCGAGCTCGCCGGAGAAGGCCATTTCCGCCGCCGCGACGGCCAGGCCGCCCTCCGACAGATCGTGGCAACTCGCGACCAGTCCGGCGCGCATCGCTGCATGCAGCGCACGCAACGCACGCGGTGCGAGCGCAAGATCGGGGCGCGGAACGCGTCCGCCCTCGAGCTCGAGTTCGCCGAAGTAATGCGAGCCGCCGAGTTCGGCATGCGTCATGCCGACTTGGTACACGGCGTTGCCGGCTTGCTTGGCGTCCATCGTCACGACGCGCGCGACATCGGGAACGATCGAAAGCGCGGAGACGTACAAGGTCGGCGGAATCGCTACGGACTCCGTGCCGCTGCGGAACTCGTTGTTGAGGCTGTCCTTGCCCGAAATGAACGGCGTGCCGAAGGCCAGCGCCGTCGCGTAGCACGCGCGCGATGCTTCGACGAGCGCGCCGAGTTGCTCGGGCTTGGCGCAATTGCCCCACGAGAAGTTGTCGAGGATCGCGGTGCGCTCGGGATCACCGCCGACCGCGACGGCGTTGCGCAACGCTTCGTCGATCGCCGCACTCGCCATGGCGTAGGGATCGAGCAAGCCGTAGCGCGGGTTCGCGCCGTTGGAGAGCGCGATGCCGCGTCGCGAATGCGCGAGCGGCTGCAGCACGGCCGCGTCACCCGGTCCGTCGTCGCGCTCGCCGCACAGTGCTTGCGCGACGGCCGTGCCCTGAACTTCGTGGTCGTACTGACGCACGATCCACTCCTTGCTCGCGATGTTCGGGCCGGCGAGCAGCGCGAGCAGCATCGCCTTCGCATCGGCGCACGGCGGGCATCCGGGATCGCGCGTGTCGATGCGCGGGCGCACCGCCTTGCGCACCGGACGCGGCGTGCCTTCGTGCAGGAAGTGCATGTCGAGCTCGCCGACGGACACGCCGTCGTAGTAGAGCCTCAGTTGACCCGTGCGCGTGAACGTGCCGATCGCCGTGGCTTCGCAACCTTCGGCGGCAAACACCGCGAGCAACTGCGCGAGCTGCTCCGGCGGCACCGCGAGGACCATCCGCTCCTGGGCTTCGCTGATCCAAATCTCGTGCGGCGCGAGTCCGGGATATTTCAGCGGCACCTTTTCGAGGTGCACCTCGGCGCCGCAATCCGCGCCCATCTCGCCCACGGCCGACGACAAACCACCGGCGCCGCAGTCGGTGATGCCGCGATAGAGCTTGGCGTCGCGCGCGCGCAGCAGCGCATCGAGCACGCGCTTCTCGGCGATCGGATCGCCGATCTGCACAGCGGAACTCGACACGACGACCGACTCGTCGTGCAGTTCGACCGAAGAAAACGTCGCGCCGTGGATTCCGTCGCGACCGGTGCGGCCTCCGGCGACGACGATCACATCGCCGCCCTGCACGCTCTTCGTCACGCAGTCGGCGGGCATCAATCCGACGGTGCCCGCGTAGACGAGCGGATTGCCGACGTAGCGCGGATCGATCCACAGACCGCCGTTGACGGTCGGAATGCCCATGCGATTGCCGTAGTCGCGCACGCCCGCGACGACGCCGCGCAGGATGCGCCGCGGATGCATGCAACCCTTGGGAAGCTGCGCGTCGGGCAGATCGAGCGGCCCGACGAAAAAAGCATCGGTGTTGGCGATCGGCTTCGCGCCGAGTCCGACGCCGAGGATGTCGCGGATCACTCCGCCGATGCCCGTGCCTGCGCCGCCGTAGGGATCGATCGCGCTCGGATGGTTGTGCGTCTCCACCTTGAAGCACACATGCCAGCCCGGTTCGAACTCGATCACGCCCGCGTTGTCGTGGAACACGCTGACGCACCAAGGCTTCGCGAGTTCATGCGTCGCGGCTTTGATCGTGCGCTTCAACAAGTTGTCGATGCGCTCGCCCTCGTAGTCGATGATGCCTGCGAAGGTCTTGTGCTTGCAGTGCTCGCTCCACGTTTGCGCGAGCGTCTCGAGTTCGGCGACGGTCGGATCGCGCGAAAGGTCGCGAAAATGCGCCTGAATCGTCTGCATTTCGAGCAGCGACAAGCTCAAGCATCCGTCGCGCGACGTGCGTTCGAGTTCGCTGTCGCCGGCCTCGCGCAGCGGGATGCGCACGACGTCGCGCGAGCCGAGAGCGCCCGGCAAATGGAAGTGCAGCGCTTCGTCGTCGATGAACAACTCGTCGATGACGTCGTTGGCGAACAGCTTCGTGCCGGCCGTTTCGAGTTGCGCACGCGACAACGTTCCTGCGAGTTCCCAGGCGGAAAACGTCAACACGCGAACTCGTTGTGCTGCCGAAGGCGCGGCGAATTCGGCGCGTTCGAGCGCGCGCTCGACGGTCATGGCGACGGGGTCCATCACTCCCGGCCTGCGCATCACGAGGACACGATGCACGCCGCTCGACTGCGGCTCGGGCCGCGCGCCAGGTTCGATGATGCGCGCGACTTCGAGCACCGGATCGACGAGCAGATCACGCGCGATGCGAGCGACGGCAGCAGCGTCGACGTGCGCCGAAAGCAAATAGCCGCGACCCAAACGAATCGAGCTCGCCGAATGCACTCCCAATTCGCGCAGCGCACCGAGCGCGCGCCGACCTGCGGGGTCGTCGAACTGCGCGCGAAGGAACACTTCGATGCGCCAAGCATGCGGCAATGTTGCGGCGGCGGACGCCATGGAACCCACAGACGGAAGGACCTTCTGAGACACGCGGATCGATGCGGACGAGGACGCAAGAAGTAGAGGAGCCGAGTGCGAGGAACACCACAGCTTGGGCCCGGATCCGCCCTCTTCGAACCGAGCGGCGCCATGCTAGCGGTGCCTAGCCACCCGCCCAACGGTCCAGGACGGTTCTCTGTGGCCCCGGCGCTGGTCGGCGCGACCGTAACCATCCCGGGGGTTGCAGTGGACGCCCGCGTCTCCGACGATGCGCGCCGTCCGCCGCACCGGCGGAACCCCAACATGGCGACAGCTGACAAGCCGACGACGCGTACTGAAACGACGGGCATGGCCTTCGAGCGCCCGATCCACGAACTGGAGGCCAAGCTCGCCGAGTTGGAGACGCTCGCGCTGCGCACGCGGCTCGACATCTCCAGCGAAATCGAAGCCCTGCGCAAGCAGCATCGAACGGCGCTCGAGGCCACGTACAAGGACCTGAGCGCGTGGGAAACGGTCAACGTCGCGCGCCACACCGATCGACCTGTCGCGCTCGACTACATCAGCACGATCCTCGAGGATTTCATCGAGTTGTGCGGTGACAAGGCCTTTGCCGACGACAAGGCGATGGTGTCGGGACTCGCGACCATGGGCGGTCGGCGCTTCATGTTGATCGCGCACCGCAAGGGCAAGACGACCAAGGAACGCGTCGCGTGCAACTTCGGGTGTGCTCATCCCGAGGGCTATCGCAAAGCGCTGCGCAAGATGAAGCTCGCCGAGAAGCTCGGCCTGCCGATCGTGACGCTGATCAACACACCGGGC
>CAYHRR010000385.1:0-4451 GCA_964358875.1 uncultured Planctomycetaceae bacterium
CTCGACGATGGTCACGTCCGTGTCGAGCGTTTTGCCTTCTTCGACGGTGATGACGCCGTCCTTGCCGACCTTGTCCATCGCGTCGCCGATGATCTTGCCGACGCGCGGGTCGTTGTTGGCCGAGATGGTGCCGACCTGCCGGACCTCCTCATTCGAGGTCACCTTGCGCGCAGCCTTGTCGAGCGCGGCGACGACGGCGTCGCGCCCATCGACGAGGCCGGCCACCAAGCGAGCGTGCGACGAACCAGCTGTGATCGCGCGCAGACCACGCGTGAACAGCGCCTCCGTCAACAAGGTGGCCGTGGTCGTGCCGTCGCCGGCGACATCCGAGGTCTTGCTCGCGACTTCCTTCACGAGCTTCGCGCCGAGATCCTCGTAGGGGTCCGAGAGCTGTACCTCCTCTGCGACGGTGACACCGTCCTTCGTCACGGTCGGTGCTCCCCAGCCCTTGTCGAGCACCGCATTGCGGCCGCGCGGGCCCAAGGTGCTGGTGACGGCCTTGGCGAGTTTCTCGACGCCGCGACGGATCGCTTCGCGCGCTTCCGCCTCGAAAACCATTTGTTTGGCTGCCATGGACGACTCGTGTTCTTCGCTTGAGTGGAAGGTGTTCGGGAGGATGGATGCAGAGTGCGCGCTCGCGCTTCGAACGCTGTCGATTCGACGACCTCGTGCGAACCCAGCGCGCGCTCGGTGAAGTTGTTGGGCGCGCCGCCGAGCAAGAACGGTGCCGAGTGCGGTGTGCGCGCATGGCGGACGCAGCTGCTGCCTTTCTGGCAGAGGCAAAAGGCAGGCCCAGCGGCTTCTGCCAATGTGACAGAGGTCGCGAATGCCGCGCTCGCTCGTGCGGATCCGCTGCGTAGCATGGCGCCCGATGTCGCTCTCCAACACCCTCGTGCTGCTCGTTCTCGCGGCGCTGCTAAGTAGCGCTCAGGTGGACAGCGAACAGCGGCTGCGCATCGAAGCTCGCGACGGCGCGACGCACACGCTGGCGCTCGCCGAAGTGAACGCCAAGAGTCTAAGTGAGTGGCACGCCATCGCAGTGCGCCCGGAGGGCTTCGAGGCTCCGACTCTGCGCGCCGACTTGAGGACGCTTGTCGAAGTGCAGCTCAACGACGGAGACACGTTGCACGGCGCCGCGGTCGGAGGAACCGGCGAGCAGTTGCACGTGGAACTCGCCGGAGCACTGCGACTCGGCATCGATGCCGAGTTGCTCGCACGTGTGTTGTTCACGGGACAGGTGTCGCCTGCAGCAGCGCGCGCGCTCGAAGCTCCTCCGCGCGGCGACCGCTTGTACTGGGCCCGCCCCGCCGGACTCGATTGCGTCGACGGCACCCTGGAAGCGTTCTCCGACGCCGGCGTCGGTTTCGAAAGCGCGCTCGGGAAGCGTGTGTTTCCCTGGAACGAAATTGCGGCGCTGTATGTCGAAGCGCTCGACACCGGACCGGCCAAGCGAGTACGGACCGCGGCGTCGGTGTGCGTCGATTTGGCCGACGGCGGGCGACTTCACGGGGAACTGTCGAGCCTGACGGGGACGAGCGCGCGCTTGCGCTGGAATTCGGGGACGGAGGTCGAGATCGCGCTCGCGTCCATCGTCGAGGTCACACTCGACGACGGCACTCTCGAATTCCTTTCGAGCGTGACTCCCGACGTAACGCGCGAGGGTTGGCCCGCCGGAGACGAACTCGGCATGAAGTGGCCCGTGCAGATCGATCGCGCGGTCACCGGCGACGCGCTGCGTTGCGGCGGCCGGAGTTGGAGTCGCGGCCTGGGGGTGCATGCACCGAGTCGCCTGCAGTGGAATCTCGATGGATCGTGGAAGGCATTGAGAGGTGCGGTGGCTGTCGACGATTCCGTGCTGCTGTTGCCTTACCGTGGTTCGGTCGAATTCGCGCTGTACCTCAACGGTGCGGACGAACCGGCTTGGCGCAGTGGTCGAGTGCGTGGTGGCGACGCACCGCTCGAATTGCCGGCGCTGCCCCTCGTCGGTGTGCGCAGCCTCGCGCTGCAAGTCGACATGGACGAACGCTCGTACGTCGCCGATCGCGCGAACTGGTTGCGCCTATTACTCGTGCGCTGAACCGCCGAGCAGCGGCGCATCGAGCTGGCGGTAGTACACACCGCGATTGCCGCCGCCACGCTTCGATTGGCGCAGGGCTTCCTCTGCATGGAGACGCAAGCGTTCCACGGAATCGAGGTCGCTGCCGTTGAACGTTTCGAAACCGATGCTCGCGCCGACTTCGATGCGACCAGTCGCACCGGGGAGCTCGCCCGAAAGTTCGCGGATCTGATCGAGCAGGCGTTGCACGACTCGCGCCGCGTCGACCTTGCGCGTGTAGGGGAGCAGCACGCAGAACTCGTCGCCACCCAGCCGCGCCGCGACGTCCTCCGCGCGTAGCGCGCCGCGAATCGTCGCACCGACTTGCGTGATCACGGTGTCGCCGATGGTGTGATTGTGGAGCTTGTTGATCTGACCGAATTCATCGAGGTCGATCAGCAACAGCGCGAGGTTGAGGTGGTGGCGCTGCGAAGCCGAGAAGTGCGCGCGCAGCTGGTCCTGGAACACCTGGGGCCGCAACAAATCGGTGCGATCGTCGTGGGTTGCCAAGTGACGCAAGCGGTCCATTTCGCGCTGTGCTTCGACCTGGTGCTGCAACAGATCGGCGCGCAAGAGCAGCTCATCGAGCGGCGCGCCGCGTCGAATCACGTCCCAGGGACCGCGTTCCGAGGGCCGCGAGGCAGCGAGCGCACGGAGGATGGGCTCGTCGTCGTCCGCGACCACGAGCAGGGCGGTGCGCGTGTCGCTTTGACGGGCTCGGTCGAGCAATTCGAGCTCGGTGGTTCCCGCGCTCGCCAGCGGGTCGAGCACGATGATGCACGGCCGATCGGAGGCGAGACGCTCGATCGATTGACGCAACGTCGACGCGACTGTGACCACGAACCCGAGCGATCCGAGGGCGGCAGCGCGTTCGCTCCAGCCTTCACCGCGGTGGTCGCAGATCAAGGCCAGCGGCGGCGGCATCTTCCATTGCGGCTCGTCGTCGCGTTGGGGCGAGCGCGGTGTAGCGTGGGGAACGGTCAACGTGGCGCTCTCGCCGGCGGCCGTTTCAGGCGCGTCGGATCGAGTCGACAGTATGACCCCTGGGGCCGTTTTTAGGAATGCGCTTTTGATGGTGAAGCTCGCAACGTCGGCGCGCCAAGGATGGCTACGGGTGGATCACCCTAGCTATCGACGCCATCTCATCTGTGCCGTCGCAGCCCTGCGCCGCGCGACACGTTGGACTGGCGCTGGGTAGCGCGTCAACTACCCAGGCATGTGTCTGCGTTGACACTGCAAAGCTCGCGGATAGACTTCCGGCCCACTTTTTTCCGTGGACGGAGCGACATTGTCGTCCTCCGCAGCACGGTTTGCATCGACTCCCCGGCCCCGCGTGTGCGTGGCCGCCGGCGCGGCGTTCGCGTCGGCTTGAACCGATCCTCCATGGAAGCCATTTCCGTCCAACAGCTCATCGAAGCAGGTGTGCACTTCGGATGCCGCGCGTCGCGGTGGAATCCGAAGATGGCGCCGTACATTTACGGCCGCCGAAACCTGATTCACATCATGGACGTGCGCGAGACCGTTCGCGGTCTCCTGCGCGCCCAAAATTTCCTCTACCACATTGCCGCCGAGGGTCAGCAGATCCTGTGGGTCGGTACCAAGCGCCAGGTCAAGGGCGTGATCCAAGACGCAGGTCAGCGCACCGGCATGCCGGTCGTCACCGAGCGCTGGATCGGCGGCACTTTGACCAATTTCTCCGTGATCCGTAGTCGTCTGCGTCGCCTCGAGGAACTCGAGAAGATGGACGAGAACGGCACGATCGAAATCGAGTCGAAGAAGGCCGCTTCGACCTTGCGCCGCGAGAAGAAGAAGATCGAACGCAATCTCGGCGGCATCCGCGAAATGACGCAGATTCCCGGCGCCATCGTGGTCGTGGACCCCGCGCGCGAAGTCAACGGCATCAAGGAAGCACGTCGCCTGGGTATCCCGGTGATCGGCATCCTCGACTCCGACTGCGATCCGACCGTGGTCGACATCGTGATCCCCGGCAACGACGACGCGCTCAAGTCCGTGCGTTTGTTGATCGACCGACTCGCCACCGCAGTCGAAGAAGGCTGCGCCAATCGTCGAGAGCAGAACGCCGCCGTCGGTTCGGCCGAGAAGCAAGGCGACATGCCCATGGGCGACGAGCCGCGTCCGACACGTTCGCAACGCGCCCACGACTTGCGTCCGCGTCGCTCGGCGCCGGCTGCGGCCTCCGCCGCGTCGACGCCGGCCGCAACGACCGAGGAAAGCGCGAGCTAGCAACTCACGCGGCCCGCGTTCGCTGTCACGTCTCGCGGGCCGCGCGTCGATCGCGCGGCCCGCTTTTTAGAACCACTTACCTTCCGCGTCGCCTCCGACGCGCAACCCCCGC
>CAYHRR010000386.1:0-4451 GCA_964358875.1 uncultured Planctomycetaceae bacterium
GTCGCGTCGGTTTGCGAATGCGGCCCTCGCGCAGTTGCCTCCGCTTCTCACTTAGGTCCCGCCGAGTACGCTGCTCGCCTCCATGGCCGCACAGCCCGACACGCTTTTCATCGAGCCCTTCTCCGGCATGGCGGGCGACATGCTGCTCGCAGCTTTGCTCGATCTGAAGGATCCGCGCTTCACGCTCGAAGATCTGCGCAAGCTCGCCGACGCGCTCGTGCCGGGCGAGGCCGTGATCACGACGGAAACTGCCTGGCGCGGTTCGTTGTCGGGAGTTTTGCTCGACGTTCGCACGCCCGAATCCGTGCAACCGCCGCACCGCGGATTCCGAGACCTCGAGCGCAAGATCGCAGCCGCGCCGCTGTCGGAGAACGCGCGGCGTCGTGCCTGCTCGGTGTTGTGGCGCATCGCTGTTGCCGAGGGGCGAGTGCACGGCTGTTCGCCCGAGGAGATTCACTTCCACGAGATCGGCGCCGTCGATTCGTTGATCGATGTGTGCGGCGCGTGCTTTGCATTCGAGAGGCTCGGTATCGAGCGCGTCGTGGCCACGCCGCCGCTCGTCGGTTCGGGCATGGTGCGCTGCGCGCACGGCGAAATGCCGGTCCCGGCGCCGGCGGTCGCCGAGCTGATGCGCGGAGTTCCGTGCATCTTGGGCGGCGGGGGCGGCGAGCGCCTGACGCCGACCGGTGCCGCGCTGCTCCTCGAATTCGTCGAACGCTTCGAAGCACCCGGCGCGTTCACAGCGCAAGCCGTCGGCTATGGCGCCGGTCATCGCGATCCGAAGGAAGGGCGCCGAACGTGCTGCGCGTGCAACTGGGTCGGCGCGACGCCACCGCAGCAGCGCTCGCGAGCGCGTGGCAGCTCGAGTGCAATCTCGACGACATGAGCGGCGAGGAAATCGGCTTTCTCGTCCAGGGCTTGCGCGCCGCCGGCGCGCTCGAGGTGTGGACGTCGGCCGTGCAGATGAAGAAGGACCGGCCGGGCGTGATCGTGTCGGCCTTGTGCCGCGAGCCGCTGCGCGCCGAGCTCGAGCGCGTCGTGTTCGAGCTCTCGACGACGCTCGGCGTGCGCTGGACTCGGCATGAGCGCACTGAGTGCGAGCGGCGCGCCTTTGAAGTGCTCGTGTTGGGCGAGCGCGTTCGCGGACAACGGCGCATCCGGCCCGGCCGGCACGAATCGACCGAGAAAGACGTCGCTTTCGAGTACGACGACCTGGCGCGCGTCGCCACGGCGAAGGAACGGACGTTGCGCGAAGTCGAACGGCTCGCGTTGCGCGCGGCGCTCGGCAACTGAGACGCGCAGCTACACGTACAGCTCGCCCTCGAGCGCGCTCTCTTGCACCTGCGGGTCATCGAGCCGGCGCACCACGCGATTGCCTTCTCCGAGTAGCAGCACCGTCGGCGCCCGCGGGTGGTCCGTCCATTCGAAGCTCATGATGATCACTTCGTCGCCGGGCCGAACGAGGTGCGCTGCGGCCCCGTTGATGCAGATGCAGCCCGAGCCGCACACGCCGGGGATGGTGTAGGTCTCCAGGCGCGCGCCGTTGGAGTTGTCGACGATCAACACCTTTTCGAACGGCGCGAGATCGGCTTGGTCCATCAAGTCGCGGTCGATCGTCACCGACCCGACGTAGTCCAGGCGCGCCTCGGTGACCGTGGCTTTGTGCAGTTTCGAGCGGAGAAAGTTGCGCATCGAAGATCCGTCGGTGGGTGGAGGCCAGGGGTGACGAGTTCGGCCGCGTTCGGTCCAGGTGTGCCGCGCAGCAGGCTGCGCTCAGCTTCGGAAGGCCGCGAGACCGCGCTCGAAACGTGCCAAGGCTTCGGCCAACTGCGTTCGAGGCGTGCCGAAGCCCAGGCGCACGTAGCCGGGACTGCCGAAGTACTCGCCGGGAGTCACGGCGACTCCGTGCTCGCTCGCGAGGAAGCGCTGCAAGGCGAGCGTGTCGTCGACGCCTTCGAGGTGCGCGAAGGCAATCAAGCCCATCGCCGGCAACGTGGCCCGCACGCCGCGCGCGCGCGCCAGCCAGTCGACGAACACAGGCTTGCTCTCGCGCTCGATCTTCTCGATCGGCGCGCGCAGCGAAGGCAGGCATTCGAAGGCGCGCTGCCCGGCGTTGAGCGTCGTCGTCGGAGCGTCGACGTAATCGAGGTACAGCGAGTCCTCGAACTCGGCGCGGCGCTGCGCGGGCAGGCTGCCGAGCGCGATCCAGCCGATGCGCAGCGGCCCCAGGCCGTAGGCCTTGGTCAGGCTGCCGATCGAGATTGCGTTGGGGGCCAAGTGCACCGCTCGCACGGCGCGCTCGGGCGGCGCGAACTCGAGGTAGATCTCGTTGGAGATCAGGTAGCCGTTGTGGCGCGCCGCCAATTCGGCCAGCTCGCGCAGGGTGTTCGCGTCGGTGGTCGCGCCGCTGGGGTTGTGGGGCGTGGTGATGAAAATGTGGCCTTTGCGCGAGCCTTCGAGGGCGCGAGCGACCTGGGCTACGTCGATGCGCCAGCCGTCGTCGATGCTGCGCACGACTTCGCGCACCTCGGCGCCGGCGCGGCGCGGCAGGGCGCGCAAGGGTTCATAGGAAGGGATCTCGGTGACCACGCGGACTCCGGGACGGAACAGGACCAGGGCGAGCTGGTGCATCGCGCCCGAAGCGCCGAGCGCGAGCAACACCGCGTCGGCGCCGACTCCGACGTGCGCGGCGATGCTCTCGCGCAGACGCGGCAGCGCTCGCGCGCCGGCGAAGTCGAGGTCGATGCGCAGATCGTCGAACAGCGCGACGTCCGCGGCGGGCATGCCCGATTGCGTCAACGAGTGCGCCGACGCTACGGCCTGATTGCGCGCGAAGGCCATGTACGGAAACCACGGGCGCGCTGCGTCTTCCGATGTGCTCGTCACGTCGTTTTTCCTTCGAGGAGTGGCCGTGCGCGCTGTGGATCGCGTGGCGCGCGACGGCTAGGATTCGCCCGTTCTAGCACGTTCGCCGCCGCCGCGGACGTTGCTCGATCGAGGCGCGGAGCACGCGTTGCGCCGCCATCGAAGACGGAACTTCCTCGCGCAGGAAGTCCCTGTTGCGGCACAGGGGTGAGGGGAAAACGAATTCATATGAAGACGAGCATTCACCGTTCGCTGGTCCAAGGTTTGGTCGCGTGGGTCGCAGGCACGACACTGTGCGCCGCACAGAACAGCGCGCCGCTCCCGACGCCGACGAATCCGGCCGTGACCTCGCTGCCGAAAGCTGCGGAAACTGCGGCAAAAACGCAGGAAACGCCGAAGTTCCTGCGCTACGTGCGCGCCGCCGCGAACGGCGCGAAGGTGCGCAACATCTTCGACGCGCAAGGTGTCGTCGTGCTCGACGCGCCGGCGCAAACGCTGTTCACCGTGTACGACGAGCGCGGCCCGTGGCTCGAAGTCGAAGCCGCCGGCGGCGTGTCGGTGTGGGTGTACGGTCGCTACGTCGCGCCGACGAGCGCTGCGGGCGTGCTGCAGATCACGGGCTCGGAGGTGCACATGCGTCCGTTGCCGTCGAGTGGGCCGGAGAGTCTGCCGCTGCGCCAGCAACTCGGCGCCGGTCAACGCGTCGTGCTCAAAGCGCGCAAGGATCTGTCGAAGCCCTTGGGCGAAGACTGGGTCAACATCTGGTCGCCGCCCGGCGCGCGCGCTTGGGTCGCGGCGGCGGAAACCGAGAGCTTGCCCGCCGGCATCGACGGATCGGCGCTGTGGGCCGCCGCGGTGACCGAGGCGCGCAAATTGACGGCGAGCGTCGTGGCGACGGAGGATCCCAAGCTGGGTTCGTCCGGCGCGGACACGGCGAAGCTCGATTCGAAGGACGTCTCCAAGGCCCTCGCGGAAGCGGAGAAGTTGCTGACCGTCGAGCGCAACAAGGAAGCCCAGGGCGTCACGCCCGATTACAGCGCCGCGCGCGCTGCCTTCGAGGGCGTGCTCGCGCTCAAGCCGTCGGCAGCGACCGCCGATCTGGTGCGCGGTCGCATCGAACTGTGCAAGGGCTACGCCGAAGGATTCGTGCTGCGCGGCGACCTAGAACAGCAACGCCAGGCGCTCGACGCGGCCCTGCGCAAGCGTCAAGACGAGATGGACAAGGCCGCCAAGCGCGGAGTTTTCGAAGGTCGCTTCGACGTGCGCGGCACGCTCGAACGCGTCGACATGCAAGGCGAGTCGCACCCCTTGTACTTCGTGCGTTGGGCCGGCGAAGCCAGCGCCGAACTGGCGGGCGACATTCATTGCGTTGTGGCCTTGACGCGTGACCACCCCGACAAGACTGAACGCCTCGGACATTGCGGCGACAATCGGCATCAGGGTGCCGCGCGCAAAGCCGCCGGCACCGAGCACGGCAAGACGTATGGCACTGGCTCGGCCGCTCCTGGCGCCCGGATTGGGAACAGACCGCACCGGCTGTCTTTCATTGCTGCCGGAATAGGAGAGAAGCAGTACCAGTGGCCGGG
>CAYHRR010000387.1:0-4437 GCA_964358875.1 uncultured Planctomycetaceae bacterium
TCGAACAGGTAGAAGCCCAGCGGCCGGCCGAAGATGGCGTCGCGCCAGGCGGTGACGCCCACGACGATGAACGTCGGCAGGAACGGGCCCTTGGTCAGCAGCGCGAGCACGACGCCGCCCCACGCGAGCGCTGTGTTCGGCGCCGCGCGACCCGCGCCGAGCGCGAGACGCACGAAGCCGAGCATCGCCAGGCCGCAGAACAACGCGTAGAGCATCTCGGGCCGCGCGTCGTGCGCGTAACGCAACGCGCCGAAGCTGGTCGCCCACACGGCTGCGGCCGCGAAACCCGCGCGACGATCCGCGAAGGCGAGGCGCGCGAGCTCGAACACGACGCCGATCAGCGCGAGCGCGGCGAGCACCGACGAAAAGCGCGCGGCGAACTCACTGACGATGTCGCCCGTGTCGAACAACGCATGCGCGCCGAGCGCGCACCAATAAGCGACCGCCGGCTTCTCGAGGCGCGCATGGCCGTTGAAGGTCGGCAACAGCCAATCACCGCTGCGGCCGAGCTCCGTCGCCGTGCGCGCGACGAAGACCTCGTGCTCTTCCAAGGGGCGATTCGCTCCGTTGCCGAGCAGCGCCGCCAATACGGCGAGCAGAAGGAAGGCGCCGATGTCGATCCACGGCAGGCGACGAGTTGTCGGCGGCGTTTCCAAGGGCCGAACAGGCTAACAGTCGTTCGCATTCGCTTCGCGCGTCGTGGCGACGACGCGCAGCCCGGCGGCGTGGCCTTGTCGAGCCGGTTTGCGCGCAACGGAGGCGTCGCGAGTCGCGCACGAACGCGTCGCGCGTACGAGGCGTGCGGAGCGACGCCGTGGCCGTGCGCGCAAGGTCGGCAGGCCACCGACGCATCCATATCTTCGCGCAGCCGCCGCGCGCGGACGAAGTCCTCCACACGCTCAGCGAAGTCCGCGCCGGCTGTGCTTGCCGGCTGCCTCGTTCCAGCGTCGCGCCGAGCAACCGGACGTCGCCCTCGCTCGCAGCACCGCGCGAAGCGCATGCCGCCGGCGCGCACCGCGCGAATAGACTGCCGCGCCCCGATGAACTCACTGCTCCTCAGAATCGTGTGCGCGACCTCGTGTTGCGCGCCGCTCGCGGCCCAGGCCGCATCGACCGACATCGAAACCCGCGCGCGCGCCGTCGAGGCCGAACTCGCCAAGTTCGGCTTCGAATTCGCGACGCCGACCAAACTCGAAGCGCTGTCGCCGGGCGATTTCACGGCCGCCTGCGAAGCGCGCGTGGCGGAGTTGCTTCCGTCGAAGTGGATCGACGCGCAGCACTACTTGCGCCAAGCGCTCGGCGCCGAGGCCGGCAACAGCGTCGCCGCGCTCAAGGTGCAACTCGCGCGCAAGTGGTTCGGTCACGGCGTCGGCTTCTATCGGCCGACGAGCAAGTCGTTCGTGTTCGACGCCTCGCGCGTCGCGGACGCGCAGGACCTCGAGCTCCAGCTCGCACGCGAACTTTCCTGCGCAGCCCACGATGCTCGTTCGAGCATCGACGGCGTGCTCGGCAAAGGCGCGGCGACGACCGAAGCGCTGAGCATCGGCTGGATGCTGCTTGCCGGCGAAGCGCAGGTGGCGGCGCTCGCGGTCCGCGAAACGCGCGCCGGTCGCGACATCGGCGCCGTCGATGCGACAGCACTCGGCGATCCGCTCACCGCGCAACCACTCGACGCGTTCACGCGCTTCGTTCACACGATCGGTCGCGACACGCAGCTCGCGCGCTTGCAACACAGCGGCTGGAAAGGCGTGCGCGCGTCGTTTGCGGAGGCGCCGGTTTCGTCGGAGCAGATGCTGCACGCGTCCAAGCTCTTTCGCGACACGCCCAAGCAGGTCGTGCTGCCGCAATGGAACGCCGAACTCGGGCTCGAAGCAGTTGTCTTCGAGGACACGCTCGGTGAACTCGCGCTGCACGCGTTGCTGCTCGATGCCGGCCTCGAACCGGCCGTCGCGCGCGTCGCCTCGATCGGCTGGGAAGGCGATCGCCTGCAATTGCTGCGCGCGAAAACCGGCGAGCTCGCGCTCGTGTGGCGCGTGTTGTTCGATCGACCCGATGACGTCAAGCAATTCGCGAGCGCGCTCGGCGGCAAGTCGCTCGGCCAGATCGTCGGCCGCGGCTACTGCGTCGATTTCGTGCGCTCCGACTTGGCGGCGCTCGTTCCCAAGTTGATCGTCGCGCTCAACGGCGTGAAGCCGGCGCCGACACCCAACGAGGAAGATCAGAAGTCGACGGCGGAGGCCGAGGCCGTGACGCAGCCTGCGCTCGTCATGACGCCGCGCGTCGAGAACGGTCTGTGGTTGCATCCGGCCTTGGAGCTCGCGTTGCCCGTGCCGGAACAATGGACGGCGGAAACGCACGACGAACAGCCGTATTTGTTCGCGCCGCAGATCGACAAGTTCCGCGACAACATCGCCGTCGTCGAACTCCCGCGCGAATCCGAGGCGACGATCGCGACGTTGCTCGAGCGTCACCTCGCCGGCATCAAGAAGCGCGCCGCCTGGACGATCGACGCCGCCGAGACGCGCGCCGTGTCCGGGCGCGAGGTCGTGTACTTGCGCTACCACGGCAAGATGGAGAAGCACGAGCGCTACACGACGGTGTTGATCTACCTGCTCGATGCGCGGCCGATCGTGGTCACTGCGACGGCCGCGACCGGCACATGGGAAGTGCGCCGAGCGCAGATCGACGCGATGTTCAACGGCCTGCGCATCGGTCGGCCGACGAAGTGAGCGCGCCGCGGAGCCGCCGCAAGCCGTGATGAACTCTGCACCGACGCCCACAGCGATTTCGACGATCGACGCCGAGTCCGCGCTCACCGCGCGCGGCGTCGTCGCGATCGATTTGCGCAGCCCGAGCGAGTTCCAAGAGGATCACTTGCCGGGCGCGTTGAACTTGCCCTTGTTCGACGACGCCGAGCGCGCCTTGATCGGCACGCTGTACCACCGCGCCTCGCCGCAGGAGGCCTTCGATGCGGCGCGCTCCGCAGCGCGTCAGCGCATCGAAACGCTCGTCGCCCACGTCGGCTTGGCCTGCGGATGGTCGCCGCCGCCGATCGACCTCACGGCGACACTCGACGAAATGACGCGCGGCGGAATGACCGAGATGGAAACGCTGCTCGTCGACGAGCCCGCGCGCGAATTGCCGGAGCGTCCGGTGGTCTTGTACTGCTGGCGCGGCGGCTTGCGTTCGAAGAGCGTCGTCGCGTTGTTGCGGCGCATCGGCCTCACTCGCGCGTTGCTCGTGCGCGGTGGCTACAAGAGCTACCGCAAATGCGTGATCGAGCGCATCGAGACGTGGCGTGCGCCGCGCTCGTTCGTGTTGCGCGGCTTGACCGGCGTCGGCAAGACGCTCGTGTTGCGCGAGCTTGAGCGCATCCGGCCGCGGCTGACCATCGATCTCGAAGGACTCGCGCAACACCGCAGCTCGATCTTGGGCCGTGTCGGGCTCGAGCCGGTGTCGCAAAAAGCCTTCGAATCGCGGCTCGCGGCGCGTTTGGTTGAAGGCTGCGGCGCCGCCGTCGTTTTCGAAGGCGAGAGCCGCAAGGTCGGCGACGCGATCATCCCCGAGAACGTGTGGAAGGCGCTCGACTGCGGCGTGAGCCTCGAACTCGTCGCACCGCTCGAACGTCGCGTCAGCGTGTTGCTCGACGACTACCTCGCCCATCCTTCGAGCCGCCTGCAGCTCGCGCCGCAGCTCGGTTTCATCGAGCAGCGCCTGGGCAAGCACGAGTGGACAGGTGTGCTCGTCGATTTGTTGCGCGCGGGTCGCGAGGCCGAGCTCGCGCGCATCTTGCTCGAGCAGTACTACGACCCGCTGTACCGCCACTCCGAAAAGGGCCGCAGCTACGTGACGCGCTTCGACGCGAGCGATCCGGCGCGCTGCGCTGCGGCGATAGCAACGTGGATCGACGCTCACACGGCTTGAACGCGAACGGCCGCTAACATCGGCGCGCGCTCGTCGTCGTGACGACCGCGATGCCCATGCGACTTCGCTGGATTTGCGCCGCTGTTGTGCTCGTCGCGCTGAGCGCGTGGTTGGCGCTTCGATCGGCCGATGGCGCGAGCGCGCGGCCGAATCCAGGGGCACGCGACGACTCTGCGCGCGTTGCAGCACAGCTCGAACGGCATGAGAACACGGACGCGTCGCTTCCCATCGAGGCGCAGCGCATCGAGCTCGCCGATGAGAGCGCGCGCCGCGATGCGCGGTCGGCGCGGCCCGAAGACGAACGCTTGTGCGGCCGCGTCGTGGACTCGGCCGGCTCGCCGGTTGCGGGCGCCGACGTCGAACTCACGCTGTGCGAGGCCGACGAGTTCAGCTCGCTCGACTTGGTCAACGCGCAGCGCGCGATGCGTCTCGCCGAAACGAAGAGCGATGCGCGCGGCGAATTCTGCTTCGCAGCCCGCGGCGGCCGCGCTCACCGCGTGTCGGCGCACGCTG
>CAYHRR010000388.1:0-4424 GCA_964358875.1 uncultured Planctomycetaceae bacterium
GTCGAAGGCCACGTTCAGGGGCGCGCGTCCCACGACTCGAAGCGCGCGCACGGTGCGCCTTCGACGGCCTGCCTATTTCCATTCCGCCAAGAACAGGTTCGTGTCGCCCGCCGCCGCGCCGCCGCGGTTGGACGCGAACACGAACCAGCGCCCGCTGGGGCTGAACATCGGGAAGCTGTCGAAGCCGGTGTAGGTCGTGATCTGTTCGAGCTTGCCGCCGTCGACGTCGATCGCGAACAGATCGAATTCGACCTTCACGTCGCGCGGGTCGTGGTGGTTGCTCGAAAACACGACGCGCTTGTCGTCGGGAAAGAAGTACGGCGCCCACGATGCTCCGCCGAGGTCGGTGATCTGGCGACGCTTGGAGCCGTCGATGTCGCACATGAACAAGTCGAGCTTGTGCGGGCGGATCTTGTGCTTCTTGAGCAGCTCGACGTACTGCTCGCGCGTTCCGACGTTGCCGGAATCGGCAAAGTGCGTGGCGCGAAAAATCAACTTCGTGCCGTCGTGACTGAAGAACGCGCCGCCGTCGTAGCCGAGCGAGTTCGTCACTTGACGCGGATCGGAGCCGTCGACGTTGCAGGTCCACAACTCGAGGTCGCCCGAGCGCTCCGAGGTGAACACCATCAAGTCACCCTTCGGCGAGACGGTCGCTTCGGCGTCGTAGCCCTCGACGTCGGTGAGCTTGTGCTCCGCGCCCGTCGCGAGGTCGTGCGTCCACACGTCGAATTCCGGATGCAACATCCACACGTAGCCGTCGGACTTGTCGGCCGCGGGCGGGCAGCCCTCTTGCGCGCCTTGCGTCGACGCGAACACGACCGACTCATCGCCCGGCATGAAGTACGAGCACGTCGTCGCGCCGCGACCGTTCGAAACTTGCACCGGCTTCCAATCGCCACGATCGGTGACGAAGATTCGGTCGCACTCGATCGCGCCGCCGCGATGCTGCAACGTCAGGCGATCGCCCGCGAAGCTCCAGTAGCCCTCGGCGTTCTCACCGCCGTGCGTGATTTGCCAAAGGTGCGCGAAGTGCGTTTCACCCGGCTGAATCAGCGCGTCGACGGCTTCGAGTCGACCGATGGGCGGTCCGGCGACACACGCGGCGAGGGCGACGGGCAGGGCGGCGACGAGGAGCGCAGTGCGGCGTTGGTCGAGCATTGTGGTTGGCGTCGGGAGCGTCGTGAAGGACACGCGGCGACGGGGCGAGAGGATGCAGAGCGACTGCGGTACTCGTCCAGTACCAAGCTCGTGATGCTGCGCGCGGCGGCGCCACTCTCCTAGAATCCTCGGCCGCGTGTCGCACTTTCGGTCTTGGTTCGTAGCGCTTGGGGCGCTCGCGTTCGTCGCGGGCTGCTCGCCCGACGAGCGGCAAGAGCGCCACGCCGCGATGCCGCCGGTCGCGACGCTGAGCCTCGAAGCCTGCGAGCCGGGTCCCGACAGCATTCCGCAGGGCGTGCCGCTCGACATTCCGGCCGCGCTCGCGCCTTGGACGGTCAGCGGGGGCGAGGCGAGCGTTGTCGCTGCGCGTGGAGTTCGCGCTCTGCGTGTCGTCGGCGCCGGGCCGTGGATCGTGACGATTCCGACGCCGCCGACTCCGCAGGATTTCGAAGCGCTCGGCCTCGTCGCACTTGCCGCGGACGCTGCTCACCTTTCGCTTAGTGTCAAGCTCTTGGGCGGCTCCGTCGCTTCGGGCGGCGAGCCGCAGAGCGTGGATCTGCAGCGCGCTGAGCGTCGCGCGTTTCGCCTCGCGTGGCCCGTGGCTTCGCACGGTGTGACCTATCTGCAGCTCGCGATCGACGGCGACGCTGGCGCCGGCGTCGAACTTTCCGCGTGGGCTTTTGCGCTGCGCGCGCCGAACGAGCTCGCCGCGACGCTCGACGAGGCCGAGGCGAAGGCGTTGCCTGCTTTGCTCGCCGGTGAACGACGCATGGCGCGTTTGCTGCGGCCCGGTCGGCGCTTCGTCGTCCACGCGCGCGCACCGTCGGACGACGCCGTGCTCGCCATCGGCGTCGGTGCCTTGGAGATCGCGCGCGGCGACCCGGAATCGGTGACGCTGCGCATGCGTGTTCGCGCGGATGGCCGCGCGCTGCGCGACGAAGCGTTCGCGATCGACAAGCGCGGCGCGTGGCGCACGTTCAAGACGGCCTTGGCGCTTGCTGCGGACGTGGCCTTCGAGATCGAGTTCGAGGTCGAGAGCCCACCGGGGACCTACGCGCTCGCCATGCTCGCGGACCCGCTGCTCTACACGCCGCAAGCGTCGCCGCCGACCGTCGTGCTGATCACCTCCGACACGCATCGCGGCGATCACGTCGAGGGCGTCGTCGGCGCGGTGACGATCAAGACGCCTGCGCTGCTCGAGCTCGCCGCGCGCGGTGTGCTGTTCGAAGATTGCTACGCGAGCACGAACGTGACCGTGCCGTCCCACGCGGCGCTGCTGACCGGGCTGCACCCGCGCGACACCGGCGTCACCGACAACCACACGGCGCTGGCCGATGCGGCGACGACGTTGAGCGAGGTCTTTCGCGACGCCGGTTGGCACACCTGCGCGGCGACGAGCGTCAACTTGCTCGATTTCACTTCGTCCAACACCAACCAGGGCTTCGAGCGTTTCTCGGCGCCGCAACTCGCACGCAACGCCGAGAAGACCGTCGCGATCGCGCAGCGCTTCCTCGACGAAGCTCCCGATCGCCCGGTGTTCCTGTGGTTGCACGTGTTCGACGCGCACGGCCCGTACCAACCGCCCGCGCCCTTCGATCGCGCGTTCTACCCGCAGGGCAAGGACCCGACCGATCCGGCGCTCGAGCTCGAGCCGGGAATGCGCGTGCCGACCTATCGACCGAAGGTGCGCGACGCGAACTTCATTCGCGCGCTCTACGCGGGCGAGATCGCTTACGAGGACGCGCAGTTGGCGCAGTTGCTCGCGTGCGAGCGCGTCCGCGCGGGCGTCGTCGCGTTCACCGGCGATCACGGCGAGGTGCTCGGCCGCCACGGTTATTGGTGGTCGCATCGCGATGTGTTTCCCGACACGTTGCGCGTGCCGTTGATCGTCGCGTGGCCCGAGGCGCCGCGCGGCACGCGTGTGAGCGAGCCGGTGTCGAACGTCGACATCGGTCGCACGTTGCTCGACCTCAGCGGCTTGCAACAGCGGGCGTTTCCGGGGCGCGACCTCGTGCAAGCGCGTGGGCCCGCGCCGAGCGCTCGCTTTGCGCTCGCCGGCGCGCGTCATGCGGCTTCGATCCAGCGCGACGGCTGGCACTTGATCTTGCAGTTGAGTGAGGACGCGGAAGACGACGCCCGCGCGCCGCAACGCGCCGTTCACCAGGCGCAGTTGTTCGAGCTCGCCACGGACCCCGACTGCGAACGCGATGTTGTCGCGACGCAGCGCGCACGCGCGCTGGAGCTGCGCGCCCAACTCATCGAGTGGCTGGCCGGCTGGCGCGGCGCGCGCTTCGCGTTAGCGACGACGCTCGACTCCCGCGCGCAACGCAACCTCGCCGCACTCGGCTACGCATCCGGCGCGTCGGAATCGGCGGGCGAAGGCCCGTTGTTCGACACGTCGTGCTCGTGCGCGTGGTGCGCGAGCTGGCGTTGAGCGTTCCGCCACGCGCCCTTCGGCGGCACGGGATCGCGACCGTCGCGCGCGAAGGGCTGGCAACGCAAGAGGCGCCAGGTCGTCAAACACACGCCCTTCGCCAAGCCGTGGAGCGTCAGCGCCTCGATCGCGTATTGACTGCACGTCGGCTGGAAACGACACATCGGCGGCTTCAACGGCGACAGAAAGCGCCGGTAGAAACGCACGGGCCACGCGGCGATGCGACCGAACACACTCACGCCGTCGTGCTCCCCGCGGGCGGTTGCTTCGCACGCCAACGTTCCGCTGCTTTGTTCGCGAGCCGCACGAGCTCGAGCTTCGTCGCTTCCAGTTGCGGCACGAGCGCCGGTCGCCCCGGAATCAAGATGAAGTCGAAGCCGACCGGCAATTCGTGTTGCGTGAGTCGGAACGACTCGCGGAACACGCGTCGCACGCGATTGCGCGGCACGGCGTCGCGCCAAATCACGCGTCCGACCGAAAGCCCCAGGCGCGGATGCGTGAGCCCGTTGGCGACGGCGACGACGACCAAGATGTCGCCGCGCGCGCGCTGACCTTGCTTGTAGGCGCGCTGAAAATGGGCCTTCGAAACGACGCGCAGTGTGCGCGGATAGGTGAGGTTGCGCGGCTCGATCGACACGCGCCCATCCTACGCAGCGCGGCTGGAGTTCCGCGCTCGAAGGCCGCACACTCTGCCGCGTGACGGCGAAGTTGTATGGGAACTGGATCGACGGGCGCTGGCGCGCGTCGCAGGGCGAAGCGTTTTTCGAAGTCGGCGATAGCGTCGGCACGCTCGAGCGTTGGGCGCGTTCGAATGCAGCGGATGTCGCCGAGG
>CAYHRR010000389.1:0-4415 GCA_964358875.1 uncultured Planctomycetaceae bacterium
TTGCGGCGTCGTCGACGTCGACACCGACAGCGACGGTGTGGCGGATTGCCTCGACAACTGCGTTGCGCTCGCGAATCCGAGCCAGGCCGACTGCGATCTCAACGGCATCGGCAATGCGTGCGAGAGCGGCGACGGCGCGCGCGACATCGATGCTGACGGCGTGCCCGACAAGTGCCAGTTGGGGGCCGTGATCTACTACTGCACGCCCGGAACGACGACCAACGGATGCACGGCCACGATCAGCGCGATCGGCGCGGCTAACGCTTCGGCGTCATCGGGCTTCGTCGTCTCGATCGCGGCCAGTGAAGGCGGGCAGCAGGGCCTGATCTTCTACGGCATCCACGGGCCCAAGTTCTCGACCTACGGCGGCGGCTTCCTGTGTGTGAAGGCGCCCGTGTGGCGCACGCCGAATCAGGCGGCGACGGGGACCTCCGGCGCCTGCGACGGGTCGCTGACCATCGACCTACTCGACTTCTTCGCCACGCACCCAGGCGCACTCGGCAACCCGTTGGCGGCGGGGGAGATGTTCAACGTGCAAGGTTGGTTCCGCGACCCGCCGGCGCCGAAGACCGTCGGGCTGTCGGACGCGTTGCAATTCACGCTCGCGCCCTGAGGTATGAAAGCCCGCGTCGCCGCGCTCGTCGGTGCGTCGCTCACGCTGGCCGGCGCCGCGAGCGCGCAGGTGCGCATCAGCCAAGTGTTCGGCGGCGGTGGAGCGATCGGCGCGCCGTACGCGAGCGACTACATCGAGTTGTTCAACGCGGGCGCTCCGCAGAGCCTGGCCGGGTGGACGGTGCAGGTTGCGTCCGCGAACGGCGGCAGTTGGCTCACCACCGCGCTGCCCAATGTCGTGCTCGCCGGCGGCAGCTATCTGTTGGTGAAGGAAGCGGACGGCACGCAACTTCCCGTGGGGCAAGCGCTGAGCCTACCCCTGCCTGACGTCATCGGAACGCTTGCGCTCGGTGCCGCGGACGGAAAGGTCGCGCTGTGCAGCTCGAGCGTGCCCTTGCTCGGCGCGCAACCGACGGCGAGTTCGATCGTCGACTTCGTCGGCTACGGCGCGAGCGCGAGTTGGCGTGAGCCGTTCGGCTCGAGCTCCGCGAACAATGCGAGCGCGCCGTCGAACAGCACGGCGCTGTTCCGCGATGTCGGCGGTGCGCTCGACGGCAACGACAACCGCGCCGATTTTCGCGTCGGTGTCGCGCAACCGCGCAATCGCAACACACCGTTGAATGCGGGCCTCGCCGTCGGAGCCTTCGCAAGTCCGTCGAGTGCTGAAGCCGGCCAGAGCGTGCTGCTGATCGTCGCGCCGTATGCGTGCGCCGGCGGGATGTTGAACGCGAACACGACGGTCAGCGCGAACCTCACCGTTCTCGGCGGCGTGAGCAACGCCTGGCTCAGCGACGACGGGCAGGGCGGCGACGAGGTCGCTGCGGACGGTCTGTTCAGCGCGCGCGTCGTGCTCGGCCCGAACGTGACCAGCGGACCGGCGCACGTGCCGGTGACAGCCGACGACGGAACGCGCAGCGGAGCTGCATGGATCAGTCTCGACGTGCTCGCGGCAAGCACGCCCGATCACGATGCGTGCGCGCGGGCGCAAGCGCTCGCGCCCATGTTTCCCGCGAGTGCGAGCGGCGATTTCACGGCGGCGAACGCGGAGTGCGCTCCCGTGCTCAACGAAGTCGTCGGCTCGACGCAGACGATGGGCGCGCGGCGCGGGCTGTGGTTCACGGTCGAGGGCGACGGCAGCACGTTGAGCGCGGACACCTGCGCCTCGGCTTTGCTCGGCGGTGTGCAAATCCCCGACACCGTGTTGATGGTGCTCGGCGGTTCGTGCGACGCGCTCGCGCTCGTGGCCTTCAACGACAACCAAGCGACGCTGTGCGGAGCCGGCGGCGGACTCGAATGGCGCTCGCGCGTCAGTTGGTGTTCGCGCGCCGGCGAGCGCTACTTCGTGTGGGTCGCGCCGTTCAATCCGGGCGCGCAGAACTTTGCGTTCACGCTGACCGTCGATCACGACGGCGTCGCTTGCGGCGCGGCGCCGAGCTTCGGCGCGTGCGTGCCCTCCGCACCGCTCGGCGTGCAGAGCGAGCGCGAGCCTGCGCTCGGACCGGCGACGAACGACGGCTGCGACAGCGCGCGCGGGGAGTTCGAAGACGTGACTCCGAGCTACCCGTCGATCGCGGTGCGCGGCAGCGCGCGCAGCATGGGTGTGCAGCGCGACAGCGACTGGTACCGCTTCCGCGCGTCGACGAGCGACGTGTTGCATGCCGTGATCGAGTCGGCCTTCATCGCGCGGATCGAGTTGCGCGAGTTGTCGGCGACGGGCGAATGCTCGACCAACGTGCTGCTGGCGCAGTCAGCGCTTGGCGCGCGCTGCACGGCCGTCGCGCTCGACGCGCCGCTCAACGCGGGTACGTGGTACGCGCTGCGCGTCGTGCCGTACTCCTCGAACGCGACCGATGTCGTCGGAGGCCTGAGCGTCGGCGGCATGAGCACGCCGTACGTTCTCGAACTCGAACTCGGCATCGTGCCGATCAACGACGCGTGCGCGAACGCAGTGGCGCTCGTGCCCGGGGTGTCGGTATTCGGAACGACCCTTGGCGCGAGCGTCGAGAGCGCGAGCGTCCCCAGCGCGTGTTTCGGGCCGATTTCGAGCGTTGAACGCGCGACGCCGGGCGTCTGGTTTCGCGTCGACGGTGACGGCGCGACGCTGAGCGTCGAGACGCTCGACGCGGGGACCGAAGCATCCTTGAGCGTGTTCGAAGGCGCGTGCGGCGCGTTGACGTGCGTCACGGCCGACGCTGCGATCGACGGCGAAGGTCGAGCGCGCGTCGCGTGGCCTTCGACGAGCGGTGCGAGCTACTACGTGCTCGTTCAAGCTGCGCGCGCGCTGGGCGTGGATTTCACGCTCGCGGTGCACAGCGCGGCGACGCCCGCGAACGACGCTTGCGTGGACGCGACGGAGCTGACGCTCGCCGACACACTCGTCGCGGGAACGACGCTCGGCGCGACCGGCGAGAACGCGGACGCCGCAGGACAGCCCGAATGTGCGCCGAAGTTCGCGTGTTTCGACGTGTGGTACTTGCTGCGCACTGCGTGCGACGGCGCCGTCCGCATCGACACCTGCGGCGCTCTCGACACGTTCGTGTCGATTCACGGCGGATGCCCGCGCTTGGGCGTCACGAGCACGATCGAGTCCATGTGCAACGACGACGGAGGCGCCGGATGCGCCCCGGGCTCGTCGCTCGTGCTCGCCGTTCAGCGCAATGGGAAATACTGGATACGCGTAGCGCATGTGGACGGCCTTCAACATGGCGGTGCGTTCACGCTCGCTTTGACCGTGCTCGATTCGGACGGCGACGGCGCGGACGATTGCGCCGATGGATGTCCGCTCGACGCGGCGAAGCTCGCACCGGGAGCTTGCGGTTGCGGCAACGCCGACAGCGACAGCGACGGCGATTCGGTCTTGGATTGCGTCGATGGTTGTCCGTTCGATGCGACGAAGCTCGCGCCGGGAGCTTGCGGTTGCGGCGTGAGCGACACGGATTCGGACGGCGACCTCGCGCCGGATTGCGTCGACGCGTGTCCTGCAGATCCTGCGAAAAACAGCGCCGGCGTTTGCGGTTGCGGCGTCAGTGAGCACGACGGCGACGGCGACCTCGTGCCCGATTGCGTCGACGGCTGTCCTGCCGATCCGGCGAAGAGCGTGCCCGGCGCGTGCGGCTGCGGCGCCGATGAACAAGACAGCGACGGCGACGCGGTCCCCGATTGCATCGACGCTTGCGCGAGCGACGCGAACAAGAGCGCGCCCGGCATTTGCGGTTGCGGCGTCAGCGACGTCGACACGGATGGCGACCTCGTCGCCGATTGCGTCGATGGTTGCCCGCTCGATGCCGGCAAGACCTCGCCGGGACTCTGCGGATGCGGAGTCAGCGACAGCGACGATGACTTCGACGGCGTCGTGAACTGTCTCGACAATTGTCCATTGCACGCGAACGCGGCGCAGACCGACTGCGACCTCGACGGCATGGGCGACACCTGCGCCATCGCGGCGGGCGCTTACGACACCGATCTCGACGGCGTTCCCGATGCGTGTGAGCTGGGCGCAGCGATCGCCTACTGCACAAGCGCGACGACGAGCGCCGGCTGCGTAGCCGTTTCCAGCGCTGTCGGTGTGCCGAGCGCCGCGAACACGAGCGGCTTCCAGGTGCTGTTCAGCGAACTCGACGGCCAACGCAGCGGCGTGATCTTCTACGGCGTCAGCGGCTCGATGGCCTATCCGATCGGCAACGGCGTTATGTGCGTCGCGCCGCCGCGCCAGCGAACGGGCACGAGGACGGCGACCGGAACGCTCGGCGCGTGCGACGGAACGCTCGGAATCGATTGGCTCGCCTACATCGCCGCCGACCCGG
>CAYHRR010000390.1:0-4407 GCA_964358875.1 uncultured Planctomycetaceae bacterium
CTCAGTTCGAACGGATGCGTTGCCGGCCGGGGCGGGAAAGAGGATAGGGCGTGCCGACGCCGCGCGCTAGCTCGCGGGAGGCGCGCCGGGCTTGGGCGTCGGCAACGCGACTCGAATGTGGACCTCTTCGAGTTGGGCCGCGTCGACTTGCGACGGCGCTCCGCACATCAAATCGGTGGCCGAGGCGGTCTTGGGGAAGGCGATGACGTCACGGATGTTGTCGAGACCGAGCGTCAGGGCGCTGGTGCGATCGAGGCCGAGCGCGAAGCCGGCGTGCGGCGGCGCGCCGTTGGACAGGGCCTCGAGCAGGAAGCCGAACTTGCGCTGCTGCTCGTCGGCGCTGATGCCGAGCGTCTCGAAGATGCGCTGTTGAACGTCGGCGCGATGGATGCGCACCGAGCCCGAACCGAGCTCCCAACCGTTGAGGACCAGGTCATAGGCGCGGCTCGACAACGCGCCGAGATCAGGATTCGGGCCGCCGAGCGTCCAATCCTCGGGCGCGGTGAACGGATGGTGCGCGGAGAAATAGCGCTTGGCGTCTTCGTCCCACTCGAACAGCGGGAAGTGCGTCACCCAGGTGAACTTCCACTGCGCTTGCGTCGGCATCAGCCCGAGTTGGCGCGCCAGTTGATTGCGCAGTTCGCCGAGCACCTTGCGCGTCGTCGGCTTCGTGTCGGCGACAAAGATGCACGTGTCGCCGCTCGCGGCGCCCATCGCGCTCATCAAGCCTTGCGCGGCTTCGGGCGTCGCGCAGAAGCGTGCCAACGGTCCGGCGCCGCCGGCGGCGTCGGCCTTCCACCACGCGAGTCCCTTGGCCCCGAGCGTCTTCGCGAGCGTCTCGAGGTCGGTCACTTGCTTGCGCGAGAAACTGTGCGCAGCGGGAATGCAGATCCCCATCACGCGGCCGCCGCCTTCGACAACCGAACGGAACACTTGGAAGTCGCTGGTCTTCGCCCAGGCGTCGACCGCGTGCAGTTCGAGAGCGAAGCGCAGGTCGGGCTTGTCGACGCCGTAGCGCTCCATCGACTCTTCCCAGCGCATGCGCGGGAAGGGAATCGCCAGGTCGACACCCATCGCGTCCTTCAACGTCTCCTGCAGCACCTTTTCCCAGGTCGCGAAGATGTCCTCTTCCTCGACGAAGCTCATCTCCATGTCGAGTTGCGTGAACTCGGGCTGGCGGTCGGCGCGCAGGTCCTCGTCGCGGAAGCAGCGCGCGACTTGGAAGTAACGGTCGTAGCCCGCGACCATCAGGATCTGCTTGAAGATCTGCGGCGACTGCGGGAGCGCGTAGAACAGGCCGGGATGCACGCGACTCGGCACGAGGTAGTCGCGCGCACCTTCGGGTGTGGACTTGGTCAGGATCGGCGTCTCGACCTCGATGAAGTTTTGGCGCTCGAAGGCGCGGCGCATCGCGTTGATGAAGCGCGAACGGTGCACGAGGTTGCGCTGCATCTGCGGCCGGCGCAAGTCGAGGTAGCGGTACTTGAGGCGCGTCTCGAGCGCCGTTTCCGTCGCGCCGCTGATGTCGATCGGCGGCGGCGGCGAGCTCGACAAGACTTCGAGCTGGTCGGCGATCAACTCGACCTCGCCGGTCGGCCGTTCGCTGTTGACTTGACTGCCTTCGCGGGCGGAGACGAGGCCGCTGACCGAGATCACGTACTCGGGGCCGAGCTTGGTGGTCGCGGCGAGCTTCTCGCCGATCACGACTTGCGTCAGGCCGTAGCGGTCGCGCACGTCGAGGAAGTAGATGCCGCCGTGGTCGCGCCGCGCGTTGACCCAGCCGTTGAGCGTGACCCGTTGACCGACATGGTGTCGGCGCAGCTCGCCGCAAGTGTGCGTGCGCTTCCAGCTCGAGCCGGAGCTCACGAACGCACCCGTTCGCGACCGTAGAGACCGAGCACATGTTGGCGCGCGAGTGCGCGGCGCAGGGCCGCCTCGGCGCGCAGCGAGTCGGTCACACCCAGCGCGCCGGAGTCACCCTTGGCGCCCTTGGGTTGAGCCAGACGTTCACGCGCACGCTTCTCCGCTTCCTTGGCGCGCTTCTCGTCGATCTCCGCCGGGATCTCGCCCGCTTCGCACACGACACGCAGAGTGTTGTCGCGCACCTCGGCGAAACCCTCGGAGACGAAGATGCCCTTCTGCCGGCCGTCCTCGACGTAGCTCAACGTGCCGACGTCAACGGCCGCGACCATGTGCGCGTGGCGCGGCAAGATGCCGATCGATCCGTCGACGCCCGGGATGCGCACCGAGCTCGTTTGGCAATCGAGCACGATGCGATCGGGAGTGATGATGCGGAGCGTGAGCGTGCCGGGCATGGTCGATTACTTGTTGATCTGCTTGGCGCGGGCCACGGCAGCGTCGATGTTGCCGACCATGTAGAAGGCTTGCTCGGGCAGGTTGTCGTGCTTGCCTTCGATGATCTCCTTGAAGCCGCGCACCGTGTCCTCGCGCGACACGAACACGCCGGGCGTGCCGGTGAATTGCTCGGCGACGAAGAACGGCTGCGACAGGAAGCGCTGGATGCGGCGCGCGCGCGCGACGACTTGCTTGTCCTCGTCGCTCAGTTCCTCGACACCGAGGATGGCGATGATGTCCTTCAAATCGTTGTAGCGCTGCAACACCTGCTGCACGGCGCGCGCGACCTTGTAGTGCTCCTCGCCGACGACCTGCGGGTCGAGCATGCGCGAGGTCGACTTCAGGGGATCGACGGCCGGGAAGATGCCGAGTTCGGCGATCTTGCGCTCGAGGATGATGGTCGAGTCGAGGTGCGCGAAGGTCGCGACCGGCGCGGGGTCGGTGATGTCGTCGGCGGGCACGTACACGGCCTGCATCGACGTCACCGAACCGTCCTTGGTCGAGGTGATGCGCTCTTGCAGCGCGCCCATTTCCGACGCCATCGTCGGCTGGTAACCGACGGCCGACGGCATGCGGCCGAGCATGGCCGAAACTTCCGAGCCGGCCTGCACGAAGCGGAAGATGTTGTCGACGAAGAGCAGCACGTCCGACTTGCGCACGTCGCGGAAGTACTCGGCCATGGTCAGGCCCGACAGGGCGACGCGCAGGCGCGCGCCGGGGGGCTCGTTCATCTGGCCGAAGACGAGCACGGCGTTGTCGATGACCGACTGCTGCTTGCCGTCCGGTGTCTTGTAGGTGGCCTCGGTCATTTCGAGCCACAGGTCATTGCCCTCGCGCGTGCGCTCGCCGACGCCGCAGAACACGCTGAAGCCGCCCTTCTCGACGGCGGTGATGCGGATCAGTTCCTGGATCAGCACGGTCTTGCCGACGCCGGCGCCGCCGAAGAGCCCGATCTTGCCGCCCTTCGCAAAGGGGCACAGCAAGTCGACGACCTTCAAGCCGGTCTCGAAGACCTGGCTGATCGCTTCTTGGCGTTCGAAGGGCGGAGCGGGACGGTGGATCGGCCAGAACTCCGTGGCGTTGACCGCGCCGCGCGTCTTGGTGTCGAGCGCTTGCCCGAGCAGGTTGAAGATGCGGCCCTTGCAGGCGTCGCCGACCGGCACCTTGATCGCCGAACCGCTGTCGATCGCGGTCATCCCGCGCCGGCAGCCGTCGGTCGAGGCCATGGCGACGCAGCGCACCACGTCGTTGCCGAGGTGCTGTGAGACCTCGAGCGTGAGGTCGATGCCGCGCTGTTCGTCCTTGACCGAAATCGCGTTGTAGATCGGCGGCAATTTCCCCGGAGGGAAACGCACGTCGACCACCGCGCCGAAAATTTGGGCCACGGATCCGTGGTTCGTAGTCGCTGTCGCAGTCGTCATGAGAGGGCTCGTTCCGTGAATCTCTATTTGCCGCGGACCGCTTCTGCGCCGCCGACGATGTCGAGCAAGTCCTTGGTGATGCCTTCTTGGCGCTTGCGGTTGTAAACACCCTTGAGCAAGGCCTGCATGTCCGTGGCCGCGTCGGTGGCGTTCTTCATCGCCATGCGCCGACTGGCGAATTCGGAGGTGAGCGCTTCGAGCAACGCGTTGTAGACGCGCGTCTCGAGGTAGCGCGGCACCAGTTTTTCGAGCAGCGTTTCGATGTCCGGCTCGAGGATCGCGTCGGCGCCGGATCCTGCGGTGACGCTGCTTGCGCTACTTTTCGCGCCCGCCTTGTCGTCACGCTTCGCCGCCTGCACGGGCAACAGCGGAACGACCGTCGGCACGTACTTGGCCATCGATTCGAAGGCCGTGTAGAGCACCGCGACCTCGCGGTAGGTGCCCGACAGGAAGGCCTCGGTCAAGGTGCGCGCTGTGAACTTCGCCAAGCGGTAATCGAGCTTCTCCAGCGGCGGTTCCGCGAGGTAGCGCTCGACCACGAGTCCGCGCTTGGTCACGTACTGGTAGGCGCGTCGACCGACGACGAACAGGCGCACGTCCTGGCCGGGCGCCAGCCCTTCAATGCCCTCGT
>CAYHRR010000391.1:0-4402 GCA_964358875.1 uncultured Planctomycetaceae bacterium
CGGGCGAGATCGATCTCGACAGCGAGATGCTGCACTCGCTCGTGCGCGGCGAACCGCTGCCGCCGGCCTAGCTCTGGATCCCGAGCAGCCGACGCGACGCGCGCCCGCGCCATTCGCGGATTGAGTGCAACCCCGACGTTCGACGAGCGTCGTCGTCGCCGGGAGCAGTGATTGAGTTCCGAGACAGGCTTCGATTGGGATCCGCTCAAGGCGGCGCGCAATCAAATGAAGCATGGGGTCGGGTTCCCGGAAGCATCGACGGCGTTCGAGGATCCGCGCTCGCTGACTGGTGCGGACACACTTCATTCGTCGAACGAGGAGCGCTTCGTCCTCGTCGGTCGATCCGTGGAGGGGAGGCTGCTGGTTGTCATCCACGTCGACCGCGGCGAGACTATCCGCATCATCAGCGCTCGACGTGCCACATGGCACGAGCGCGTCGACTATGAGCAAGCGCAAGGCAACCGGTGACGACGAGATGCGGGCTGAGTACGACTTCTCCAAGGGCGTGCGTGGGAAGTACGTCGACAGATTGCCGTCCCACACTCGTGCGGTCGTTCTGGATCACGACGTTGCACGTGCGTTCCCCGACGACAAAGCCGTGAACGACGCGCTGCGCGCTCTCGCCGCGATCGTTCGCGCAAACACGCCGCGCAAGCGCAAGTAGCGCGCGGACTCGCGCTCACTCGTTGTCGTAAACGAGCTCGCCGATCGCCACCGCGCCGGTGGCGAGGTCGACGCCGTGGTAGTTGCGCGGCTCGCGACCGTAGGTGTGGATCGTCACCGAAGTCCGATCGGTCAGCGCGTTGCGCACGCTGTGAAAATCTTCGTGAGGCGGGAGCACCGTCGCCGTCGCGCCGGGCGCAGCGCGCACGCTGCCGAGCGGGCGCAACACGGCGAAGGCGGGATTGGAGCCGCCGTCCTCGCGCTCGTAATTCGTCACTTCGACTTCGCCCTCCGCGACCGCGACGACGCCCCAGGTGCCGTGATCGTGCGGACGACCGCCGGAGTGCGGCGGCCAGATCATCGCGATGACGACGAAGTCCGTTTGCGCGTCGCGGTACAGCAGATTGCGGCCGTAACCACGCGCGGGAACGTGCCGGAACTCCGCTCCGATGACGACGCGCTCGGCGACGAGCTCCGTGGCGGCTTCACGAACGCGGCGCAGTTTCGCCACGTCCGACAGCGGCGCCGTAGCGATCGCGCGCACGCGTTCGATGTAGCGGACCAAGCGCGGGTCGAGGCCTGTTTTGATTTTCGTCATGAGCGGGCTGCGGCGATTCAAAAGCCGGGCCGCAGCTTCCGCCATGGTGCTTAGGACGCAGTCGGCGCCGGAATCGCCTTCCCAACTTGCGACGCGCAACGCGAGCGCGGGTGCTTGCAGCGCATTCGTACGGGCCGCTCTCCGTCAGCCTTTCGCGGAGCGCCATGCCGGAACCCGGAAGTTCACGAACGATCGGCCGGCGGCTCGGCACAGCTGCGCAATTGCGGACACAATTTGGAGAATCACCGAACGCGGAAGCTCGACCGGCGCTTGCCCTGGACTCCCCGGGATTCCACGCCTCAAAGGCGGCCTCACGCCGCGCACTCAAACCACCATGCAAGCCCACCTCCTTCGCTTTGCCTGTGTCCTCGCGCCCGCCGCCCTCGCCGTTCCCGCCTCCGCCCAGGCGACCCTGACCTCGCTCGGCGCGGTCAACGTCAGAGCCAGCAGCATGTCGGACGCCGGGGACGCCATCGCGGGCACGCCGACGAACGGCTCCACGCAGTACTGGACAAGCCTCTACCCGAACTTCACCGGCTGGGGCAACGGCTCGGGCACACCTTCGATCTCCAACGGCGGGACCTGGGTCAGCGCCAACACGCCGGACCCGCTCAACGCGAACAAGGAAACGGCGTCGCGGCTCGTGACCTCGACCGGAGTCTGGACGGTGCTGCCGAGCCTTGGCGCGTCGAGCGGCGCTTCGGTGAGCACCGCCTCCGACATCAGCGCGGACGGGCAGAAGATCGTCGGGCTCGTGTGGTTCAACGCAGGCACCGCCCACGCCTTCGAGTGGACTTCGGCCGGCCTCGTCGACCTCGGCCTGCAAGTGCCGGGCTTCAACTACTCCTATTCGAGCCGCGCCAACTCCGTGTCCGCGGACGGCGCGACGGTGGTCGGCTGGCTGAGCTCCGGCAGTCGGCGCGCGGTGCGCTGGAACGGCGGACTGGGTTCGTTCCTCGGTTCCTTGGACACCAGCAATCCGATCTACGGCGCCGGAGAATGCTACGGCGTGTCGCGCGACGGCACGTTCGTGTGCGGCACCTCCGCGCAGAAGGCCTTCCTGTGGAGTGCGGCAACGGGCATGCGCGACCTGGGCAAGCTCGCCGGAGCGGCCTCCGGCTTTGCGATGTCGGTCAGTGCCGACGGTCGCACTGTAGTCGGGTGGAGCGGCGCGAACGTCTTCGACGCGCAGGCCGTGATCTGGCGTGAAGGCATGACGCAAGTCGAATCGCTGCAGTCGTACTTGACCGCCAACGGCGACCCCAACGCGGCCAGCTGGACGCTGCGCTACGCCTACGACGTCTCCGGCGACGGCTCGCGCATCACCGGCTGGGGCATCGATCCGACCGGCGCACTGCAGCCTTACCTCGTGACGTTGCCGCCGCAGGTCGCCGCGTACTGCACGGCCGGCACGACGACCAATGGATGCGTTCCGGCGATCGCCGGCAGCGGCTTGCCGAGCGCTTCGCAGACCTCGGGCTTCACGATCTCCGTGACCCAAGTCGAAGGCCAACAGTCGGGCCTACTCTTCTACGGCGTCGGCGGACAGGTCGCCTTCCCGTGGGGCGGCAGCTCGAGCTTCTTCTGCGTCAAGTCGCCGACCGAGCGCACGCCGGTTCAGAACTCGGGCGGCACGCTCGCGGCCTGCGACGGCACGTTCAGCACCGATTGGCTTGCCTACATCGCGGCGACGCCCGGCGCGCTCGGCACGCCCTTCGGCGCCGGCGACCTCGTCAACGCCCAAGCATGGTTCCGCGATCCGCCGAGCCCGAAGACCACGATGCTCTCCAACGCGCTCGAATTCGTGCTCCAACCCTGACGCGCCGCGCCGCATCGGCGCACACATCGTGAGTGACGCGAGGCCGTGGTCGGAGCTCCCGACGACGGCCTCGCTGTGTTGTCGAACGCGTCAAACGCGCGCGACTCAGTCGCGCAGGAAGTGGCAGGTGTAGCCGTCGGGATTGCGCGCCAAGTAGTCCTGGTGTTCGTCCTCCGCGCGCCACCACTTGCCGGCCGGCGCGATTTGCGTGACGACCGGCCGCTTCCACTTGCCCGCCGCGTCGACTTGCTTCTTCACGCGCTCGGCCGTCTCGCGCTGCGCTTCGTCGAAGTAGAAAATCGCCGAGCGGTACTGCGAGCCCGTGTCGTTGCCCTGGCGATTGAGCGTCGAAGGGTCGTGCATGCGGAAGAACCAGCCGAGCAGCTTCTCGTAGCTGAGCTGCGCCGGATCGAAGACGACCTTGACCGATTCGGCGTGCCCGCTCTTGCTGTCGTGCGTGTCGTCGTAGGTCGGATTCTCAAGCGAACCACCGGTGTAGCCGCACTCGGTTTCGAGCACGCCCGGGAGCTTGCGGAGCAACTCCTCCATGCCCCAAAAACACCCGCCGGCGAGGTAGGCCGTCTCGGTTTTCACGTTGCTCGCCGCCGGCGCTTCCTTGCCGAACAGCGGGAGCAAACGCGCGAGGCCTTCCTTTTCGAGGGCGGCGACCGGCACGAAACGCAGCGAGGCGGAGTTGATGCAGTAGCGCATGCCGCTCGGCCCCGGACCGTCGTCGAACACGTGTCCGAGATGCGAATCAGCGCTCTTCGAACGCACTTCGACACGCTTCATGCCGTGCGTCACATCGCTCTTTTCGACGATCGACTCGCCGGCCAGCGGGCGCGTGAAGCTCGGCCAGCCGGAACCTGAATCGAACTTGTCGAGCGAAGTGAACAGCGGCTCGCCGGACACGACGTCGACGTAGACGCCGGCTTCGTGGTTGTCCCAATACGCGTTGCGAAAGGCGGGCTCGGTGCCGCACTGCTGCGTCACTTGATACTGGAGCGGCGTGAGCTTCTCGCGCAGGCCGGTCGGCGCACTCGCGGCTTGCGTGGCCGCCTCCGGCTTGGGCTGTGAGCCAGGCGTCGAGCGCGCGCAGGCCGTCAGCGCGAGCACGAGGAAGGCGACGAGGATCACCACGGTCGCGAGGCGCAGGTCGAAGTCGTTGAAGTTCATGTTTCGCACTCCGCTTTCAGAGCCTTCGAGCGTCGAGGCCTTCCGGATTCAGGCAGCACCCTATTCGTTTCCGCTCAGCACCGAAATGCCGACGGCCGTTCGGCGCGCACTCGTCGACGCCCGGCGCCCCGCCCGACACCCGTGCG
>CAYHRR010000392.1:0-4402 GCA_964358875.1 uncultured Planctomycetaceae bacterium
TTGAAAATGCTCGCCGGAGTGAAGCTCGGTCCGAGCGACGGCGGCCCGGCGAAGGTCGCGCCTTGCGCGAGGAAGTAGGCGCGCCAGTCCTCCGGCACCGCTTTGGGGTCGCGCAGGTATTCGGAGTACAGGCCCTCGACGAACGAGAGGCTCAGGCTGTGGTGCCAGGTGTTGTCCATCGCTGCGTTTTGCCCGCGCTCTGCCGAGCGAAAGGGGCGGAGAGGATAACGGACGGTGCGCGCGCGGAACACCGCAGGGCTGACGAGCTACCGTGGGCTATCACCCGAACTACTCGTCCAGCCGTTGGCCGCTGTCGTAGGCACCGCTACATGCGGCTCTCGCCATCCCTCGCACCGGCGAGCCGCCGGCTCGCACCCGCCGGTCCTTGCTGCGCGAGAAACCACTCTGTTGGCGACAGAGCGATCTGATCGATGCCCTTCGTTCGAGACACCACCAACTCACGCGTAGCGCACCACAGCATTCGCGGGCGGAGTGCCGCCGTCCAGTAGCGTCGTCAGGGTTGGCCACCGCCATGTGTAGATAGGCGTGTTCATCGGCACATGCGTCGGCGGAGTCGGTATCCCTTGCCCTGGCACAGCGACGCAGAAGTACCGCTTCGATAGTTTCTGGGCTATCTGAACCTCAGTCGACACACCTCCTGCCTGATGTGTCTGCCTTCCGCACAGCACGATGACGCAATCGCACCCGTTGATCCTGCGCTCGGCTTCTGCGGGCCAATCGCGATCAACAGGTTTTTCGATAGAGCAATTCGTCAACTCAAAAGTGCAGTCCGGAAGCTTCGACTGTCGGATCAATTCGTTCTTGACGCCAACGTCGTCGAAGTCGAATGCGACATAAACCAACTTCTTGCTCATGGTCGACTCCTCACACTCAATCTACTCGACGCGCCACCCAAAGCCGATGCTCTCTGGAAATTGCGTTTTCTGCATCGTCCACTAGCTTTGAAAGGTCTTCCTCTACCGTAACTTGCCCCAAGCGTTCTTGGATCATCTTTAGATCGATAGATGCCACGGAATAAGTATTAGCAAGATCAGAAAAGCGCTTCGTCTGCAACCACGCCACGCAACATGCGGCAATCGCCGCGAGCCCGCCCGTCGGGTTGTAATCTCGGACTAGCGATATTCGAACGAACGCCAAGAAAACAGCTACAATTTCGGCACCAAGAATAATCCAGAACCACTTGCTCTCAGCATCGAAATTGAACTTTGCCTTCCGCGTGTACCAACTGACTTGATCTTGTAGTCGGTCGGCGTGGTAAATCCCCGCTCGCTCCTTGAGGCTACGCTTTCGAACACATTCCATTGCCTCTGTGATCTCTGGACCGGGCATGGGGTGCTTGGCTATTTCCTTGACTGCCTGTGGAAATCGCCTCCTAACCTGGTCCAGCTCATCAAGAAACACCTGCTTCGCGAGATCGCACTCATCGTTTGCGCCAATCGTTGGTCGCATCATGAACCGCCACGCTGCGCCCTTCGCATTTTCCGCAAAGGCTCTCGTGCGAAACCAAGCGTCGTCGACCTTAAGTAGCTTGATGGCGAAGTTCACGGCCAGCGCCAGGAGCATCGTCACGGCTAGCATCCACGACACTATGCTCTCATAGAGTGGGCAGGCAGGTACCCACGCGGCAAGAAGTCCGGTCGCTGCGAGTAGTGACAGATGGGCGCGAACCATGAACAGAAAACGCTTCTGGCACGCAACTGACGCCGCGTCGCTTGAACGCCACAGCGATGGGAAGTCGCTGTCAAACATCACGCGCATTTCGTCCACGGGTCATCATGTCGTGAATCATTGAGTCAACCCGCGCATCGTACTGACAATATCCGGGATATCCCAGTTCACTCGGGGCCAATTTTCCAGCGATGCCGGGTAGTAGCGTACTCGTCCATCGCCGTACAAATTGACGCCCATGATCGGCTTATCCAGCTCTAGGCTTTTTCGGAGTTCCCACTCCACCCACTTGCTGGTGTACGTACTCGGCCCATAGAGGCACACCGTGATCGTAGCGAGTCTGAGCTGCGCTGTAATGCCTCGAGCGATGTAGTCGGCGTTGTAGCTGTCGAACGGCTCCTTGATCGAGTAGTCGGCGAACTCCAAGTCGATGTTGTCGTTCTTAGCCTGACCTCGGAACAGGTTCACGAGGTTGAGGTCCTCTTCAACAAAGCTCAGAAAGGCTCGAATCATGGCAGTTTCGTCGTCCTTGTCAGTCGGTGCCGCTGTTCCTACTCACCATCTTGAAGCGCGTGTCGCCGGATGGCGTCAACGATCGTCTTTGTGTTCCAACCAACCATCTCACCGGCAGCTTTCTGCACCGCCGCCGGCGTTCGCTCGCTACCCCATGGCTTGATGCCGACGATTGGCCGTCCGATCCTCCTGGAGAACTCGATCTCGAAATCGATCCAATCACTGTGGGGCACCCACATACCCGAGATGATGAGGAACACGTTGGCCGGTCGCATCTGGTCGCGCAAGCGCTTCCTCAACTCGTCGGTGCTATCTGCATCGATGCCGCGATGTGATGGAACGCTGAGGTTGCGCCACTTGAAGTTCGCGGCATTCTTCAGAAGCGCCTCGACTCGGTAGTAGTCATCGCTGTAGTTCCAAGCGTGGCTGATGAAGACCTTGTACTGACGAAGCGCAGGCATGAATGAGACTCCGCAGCGGAAGCGCCGGAGTGTACGTCGCGCTCGCGGCAAACGAAAGCTGTCGCCGATTATGGGACCGCACTCATGTCGGCCCAAGAAGCGGCGCGCCGTCGATGTCGAGCGGCGTGAGCGGGCCTAGGTCGAGCGCTGCGAGATCCGGTTCGACGGCGGCGCGATCGCCGACGACGAGGATCGCGAGGTCGTCGAGCACCAAGTGTTTGCGCGCGAGCGCTGCGAGGCCTGTGCGACCGAGCCGTTGGAGTTCGACGAGGCGTGCGAGCGGATGGTCGTCGGCGCAGCCGACGCGCTCGACCATCGCGACGAAGTGCAAGCGCGCGCTCGGCGACTCGAATTGGCGCGCGAGCGATTGTTCGAGCGCGCTGTGCGTGAAGGCGATCTCCGCTGCCGTCGGCCCGTCGAGGTAGCCGCGCAACTCGGCGAGCACCTCGCGCACAGCCGCAGCCGTGAAGCGCGTGTGCACCGCCGCAGCCACGCTGAACGGCGCGCGGCGCGGCGCGGTTTCGAAGCCCGAACGCGCGCCGTAGGTGTAGCCGTTGCGCTCGCGCAGATTGAGATTGATACGACTCGTGAACGTCCCGCCAAGCGAATAGTTGAGTGCGCCGAGCGCCAACCAGTCCGGGTCGCCGGCGGCGATCGCGAGTCGACCGATGCGCAGCTCGCTCTGCGGAGCACCGGGGCGATCGACGACGAAAAGCCCTCTCCGCGCGGCGTTTTCGCGCGGCTCGAAGGCCGGCATCGCGTTCGCGCGACACGCGGGCCAACGCTTCGCGAGCGGTGCTAGCAGCGCAACGACCTCACTCGCGTTCCAGCGTCCGACGACCGCGACGCGCGCTCGCACCGGATCGAGCGCAGCCGCGTGGAAGGCGCGCAAGTCGTCGGTCGTCACGCGCGCAACGCACTCCGCCGTTCCGCCTGCCGAACGACCGAGGCTCACTTCGTCGCCGTACATCAATCGTCGCCACACATCGGCGGCGACCGCGCTCGCGTCGTCGCCGCGCGCCGCGATCGAGGCCAGGCGCAACTTGCGCACGCGCTCGAAGTCCGCGTCGTCGAAGCGCGGTTCGAGCAACACGTCGAAAAGCAATTCGAGCGCGGGCTGCAAGCGGCGATCGAGCACGCGCAGCGACAGCGTGAGCTCGTCGTCGTCACTCGAAACACGCAGGTCCGCGCCTAGATGATCGAGCGCGTCGATGAACTCGACAGTCGACAACTTGCGCGTGCCTTCCTGCATCGCGCGCGCGACGAGCGACGCGAGGCCGAGCTGCTCGCGCGTCTCGAAGACGTGACCGCCCGGCAGCGCAATTTCGAACAGAGTCTCGGGCGTTCCGTCGTAGTGCGTGCTCGCGACGCGCAGGCCGTTCGCGAGCCGCGCACGTTCGATTTTCGGCAGGCGCGGCGCCGGACGAGGTCCGGGCGCGGGCGGATGGGTGCGATCGACACTCACCGTTCAACTCCCGCTGCGCTGACTTGTTCCGGCACGACCGACAGCACGACAGCCGGTTGATCGAGCACATGGCGCGTGAGCACGTCGCGCACTTGTTCCGGCGTGACCGCGAGCGCGCGCTCGAGTTCGACCGCGAAGGCGGCCGCGTCGCCGCGCAACACATGCGCGAGCGCCAACGCGCCGGCGCGGCTCGACACGTTGTCGAGGCGCCGCACGAAGTCGGCCTCGAAGCGGCTCTTCATGCGTTCGAGCAGCGCCGCCTCGACTCCGTCGC
>CAYHRR010000393.1:0-4392 GCA_964358875.1 uncultured Planctomycetaceae bacterium
ATTTTCCCGGAGCCGCCGCCGCCGGGAGCCTTGCCGACCTGCGACACGGCCGGCGTGATCCTTCCGGCCGTCGCGGCCATCGCCGCGTTGCAGTGCGCCGCTGCGCTGCGTTGGTTGTCGTGCGAGCCCTCCGAGCGCACGAAGCTCGAAGCGCACTTGATCGAGGTCGACGTGTGGCGCCTCGAAGCCCACCAAGTCACGGCGCGACGCGCTCCCGACTGCCCGTGCTGCGCACGCCGCGAATTCGAGTTCCTCGACGCGCCCGCCGGCGGCGCAGCGATCTCGCTGTGCGGCCGCAACACGGTGCAGATCCGCCCCGCGCGCAGCAGCACGGCGCGACCCGATCTCGCGGCCTTGGCGCGGCGACTCTCAGCGAATGCAACCGAGGTGAGCGCGGCGAACGGACTGCTCGCGTTCAGCGCCGACGGCTGTCGTTTCACCGTGTTTCCCGACGGACGCGCGTTGATCGAAGGCACGCACGAGCTCGACCGCGCGCGTTCGTTGTACGACCGCTGGCTCGGATCGTGACGCAGGCCGTGGTGATCCTCGCGGCCGGCGCGAGCGAGCGCTTGGGCGAGTGCAAGGCGCTCGCCCTGTTCGCGGGACGCAGCGGACTCGAGCGCCTCGCCGAGGCCGGCGCGGGCTTCGGTGACGTCGCGCCGTTGGTGATCGCCGGTGCGCATTTCGAAGCGCTGCTCGAGGCACTGCCCGCCCACTGCGAGATCGCGCTCAACCCGCACTGGGCCGACGGTCGCACGAGCGGCATCGCGCTCGCGCGAAAACTGCGCGCGGGTTTCGATCTGTGCATCGCGCCGGTCGACTGCCCGTTGGTCTCGCGCGAGGTGTTCGACAACCTCGCCGCAGCGTGGCGCGAGCACGCTCGCCCCGCGGAGGGCTGGCTCGCGCCCTATGTCGAAGAGCACGGCGCGCGCCGCTTTGGACATCCGCTCGTGATCGGACGCGAACTCGCGCAACGCGTCGACACCCTGGAAAAAAATGCGCCGTTGCGCGCCTTGCGTGCACAGGCGAACCCGTTGCTCGGCGTGCGTTGCACCGATCTCGCGATCCTCGACGACCTCGACACGCCGGCGGACTTGGTGCGGCTGCGCGCTCGTTTCGCGCACGATTGAGCTTTTCTTCGGCGCAGGTCGGCGCCGATACAGCCGCCCGGAATCCCCATGAGTTTCCAGGGAGATGTCGCAGGACTCGGGCTCGGCGAGTTGCTGCAGGGACTGGCGCGCGGCGGAAGAGAAGGAACTCTGACGCTGCGTGGCGGAGCTCTATCCGCGCGCTTGGGCGTGCAGGACGGGCAGATCCACCTGTTGCCCGAAGAGGGCGAAGACAACGAGATCTGGCGCAAGCGTTGCGAACGCGCCTGGGTCAACGATCCCGATCAGCGCATCGACACGCTGCGCATGAGTGAGATCGCGCAGGCCACGCGCATGGAGACCATGTTCTCGATGCTCGACTGCGAGGGTCTGCACTTTCGCTTCGAACCCGGTCCGCTCGCAGCCGAGCCGACGCCGGCAACGAACGACGCGACGCGCCAGCTCGGCGTGATGGAAACGGGCGGCCCGGCGGAAGTGCCGGTACCCGTCGTGTGCCCGCCGATCTCGGTCGAGTACTTGCTGCTCGAGTACGCGCGCTTGATCGACGAACTCGGCGGCCATCCCGGCGCCGCGCTGCTCGACGAAAACCTCGTGCCGCGCACGTTGTGCGAGTCCGCGCCGCACAAGAGCTTCACGCGCCTGTGGAGCGAAACCGACGGCATGTCGAACGTGCGCGAAGTCGCCGACCGGCTCGGTTGGCCGATTCGGCAAGTGCGCGGTCAGCTCGTCGACCTCGCTGCGCGCGGCGCCGTGCGCTTCGCCGACGAGCGCGAAATGCTGGCCTTGGCGCAGCGTGAAATGAACGCCGGGCGACTCTCGCGCGCGGCGGTGCGTCTTGCCGGCTGGGTGCGCATCGCGCTGCCCGGACCGCCCTCGGCCGGCGACGCACAGTTGCTGTTCGCCGAATGGGAAAAGGGCAAATTGCCGGTCGCGCTCGCGAGCATGGAAGCCGCCGACGCGCGCACGTTCTTGCGGCGACTCGACCTCGCTCATGGCGAACCCAGCGCCGCCGTCGCGCGCTGGAACGAGGTGCGCAAACACCACAAGCACGAGCCGATCTGCGAGCTGCGCACGCTGCACTGGCAGTGCCGTAGCGACAACGACGCCGACGCGCCGTCGATGACGGACATGTTGCGCGTCGCGCGCAAATTCCAAGACGTCGGCAAGACGTGGCGCGCGGGCATCGTGCTGCGCGCCGCCGCTGCGCGCGGACCGGAGACGCTCGGAGTGCGCCTCGAAATCGGGCAGCGCATGGTCAACGTCGGCCTGATCGACGAAGGCGCGCACTGGATCGTCGAGGCCTGTCGCGTGTTGATCGAGTCGGGTCAGCCCGACAAGTCGACCGCGCCGCTGCGCCAACTGCTCGCCTGCGCGCCGCACCAACGCGAAGCCAAGGCGCTGCTCGCCATCGCGCAAAGCCGCACAGTCACCGGCAAGCGCACGCGTCGCAACTCCGTCGTAGCGCTCGCATCGGCGCTGGTGGTCTCGATCGGCGCCGTGGTCAAGGTGCGTCGCGACCAGAGCTTCGAGACCAAGCTCACCGAGATCAACGAATCGCTGGCGCGGCCCGAGCAAGCCGCGGAATTGTTGGCACAGCACTTCGGCGACGACGATTCGCCGCCGGTCGCCGCGCTGCGCGCGCAGATCGAGGCGCGCATCACCAAGCGCGAAACGGACGAGAGCGCGGACTGGACGCAGCGCTTCACCGACTGCCAACTCGAGTGCGCCGGCGGCGATCCGGTGCTCGGTCTGCGCAACGCACTCGCGCTGCCCCCGCCGCCGCGCGGTCGACTCGTCCACACCGAATTGCCGCGTATGGCGAGCTTGCTCGAAGGTCTGCTCGCGCGGCTCGAGCAAGCGCTCTCCGAACACGGAGCGCCCAACGACGTCGACGAGGACGAGGTGCGTTCGGAGCAACGCATGACGCATTTGATCGACGACCTGCAAGCGACGATCGTCGATGCGAAGGACACCAAGGAACTCAGCGATTTCCGCGTGCGTTTGGCGAGTTTGGCTTCGACGTTGAAAGCGCGGGACGAGATTCGTGCCGCGGAGCGCGAACGCACCCAACGTGCCGAGGCCATCGAGCAGCAGGAAGTCCTGTACGCAGCCGCGCTCGCGCACACCGACGCCGGCGATCTCGCGCGCGCCGTCGACGCCTACGACAAACTCGCGCAGGTGCCGGGCTCCGAGAAGTTCGTGGCCTTGCTCTCGAAGGACATCGCGGCCGTGCGCGCGCACTACGAGGCCGTGCTGCACGCTCGCAAGCTGGCCGTCGAGGGCAAACATCTCGAGGCGCTCGAGGCGCTGCGTGTGGTGTGCTCGAACCCGCGCGAACACCTGTTGCCGTGCCGCATCACCTCGCAACCGGCCGGCGCGCACGTGCGCTTCGGCGACGATGCGGCGCGCGTCACGCCGTTCACGCTCGAAGCGGCGCCGGGCGAGAAACTCGCGCTGAATTTCGAGCTCGCGGGCTACGAGCGCACGCAAGTGGTGCTCGAAAATCCCTCCGACCAGTCGGTGTTGCTGGCGCGCCTTGCGGACGCGGCATGGAACACCGACGCGCGCGTCGAAGCGCTTCCGGTCAGCGTCGACGACGGCTACGTCGTGTGCGATCGCAAAGGTCGCGTCGCGCGTTTGGACGCCGCGGGCGGCGTGCAATGGCAACGCGACCTGCATTCGCTCAGCGGCGTCGAACGCACGCCGGTGTTCTTGCCCAAGCGCGCAGGCTCGTTGCTCGCGGTCACCGAGGAAGGCTCGGTGTGGATCATCGAAGCGCTCGAAGGACATCTCGAGGGTCCGTGGCAAGCCGGCACATCGGCGGCCATCGGTCCGGAGCCGACCACCAACGGGGTGCGCGCGGTGCTGCGCGACGGGCGCGAGTTGATCTGGACGGCGCGCTTGTGGCCCGATTCGGACGCGCCGCTCGCCGCAGGAGCGCGGCCGACGCTCACGCGCGGTCACGACGCGGGACTCGCCGTGTTGCGCCGCAGCGCCAACGAACGCAGTTCGCTGAGTTCACCCTGGGGCGATTGGATCTGCGACGTAGGTGAGCGCGAGTTCATCGTGCGCAAGAGCGGTGCGTCCGAGGCGCTGTTCGCCGCCAGCCGTCACGGTGAGTGGACGTACATCGCCTGGGAAGCACCGCGCGCGCTTGCCGCGCGGCCGTTTGTGGGTCAGCGACGACGCAGGCTTGCGCGGCTTCGACCCCTGACAGCAGCGCGATGTTCGGCTAGGTACTGCCGCGCTGCGCGCGGCGACTCACGACCCTCGCCGGCGCAAA
>CAYHRR010000394.1:0-4383 GCA_964358875.1 uncultured Planctomycetaceae bacterium
TGTCACATGGCGGAAACGCCCGACAATCACAGCGATTTCTTCCGTCGCCGCGGGCACGGCATCGTCGCGAGCATGGAGCGTCAGACCTGCTCCGCGTGCCACACGCCCGACTCGTGCAACCGTTGCCACCAAGAGTCCGCGCCGCTGAATCACGGCGGCGGCTGGGGCGCGCCGCAGGATCGGCACTGCGTCACGTGCCATGAACCGCTGCGCAACGAGACCTGCTTCGTGTGCCACAAGGACACCGCCAGTCACGCGACGGCGACGGCGTTGCCGGCAGATCACAACGCCGGGATGAACTGCCGCATGTGCCACGGCAACGGCCAGCCGCTGCCGCACTTCGACAACGGCGAGCAATGCACGTTGTGCCACCTGTAGAGCGCCCGCGCGGACGCTGAGTCCGCCGGCGCTTCGCGCGCCGTTCGACTCACGCTTCGCGTCGCGGCCTCACGGCGCGAGGTTGAAGTGGAATGCGTTGGAGAGGTTGGTGGACTTGGCTGCGAGCGGATCGCGGAACCAGGCTTGCGCGTCGAAGCTCGCACCGACACTGCGTGGGTTGCCGAGCGCGCTCGGATTGGCGGCCATGAAAGCATTCCAGTCTTGTGCGAGCGCGCCGTCACACGCGCCGAGCATTCCGCCCGAGTTGTGAACGCCCATGCGTTGCGCCGGAGCCTTGACGCAGAGAGTGCTCGTGCTTCCGCTCGCCCACGCAACCGCCATCGGTCCGCTCGCGCCGTAGAAGATCACGCCCGAGCGCTGCCCTTCGACTTGGCCCGCGTGCAACGTGAAACCAGTTGCGGCGCTCGCGCTCGCGGTGCCGGTGCTCGACATCGTCGGGACGCAACCGTTGGTCGTCGTCGAGCTCGTGCAGTAGGAACCGCTCGTGCAATTGGGTGTGCGCTCGATCATGTACGGAACGCTGCCGGGTAGCGACGCGGAGCCCACCATGAACAAGCGTCCACTGCCGCCGCCGATCGATCCGGCCGACGCCCACGGGTCGCAGTCCGCGACGCGCTCCAAGTTCCAGGACGACCCGTTCCAATGCCATTGGCCGAGCCACACGTCGGTGGCGGAATTGGCGTGGATCTCGGCCGAAAAGCTCGCTGCCGGACCCGCGACGTTCGACCAGCTCGTTCCGTTCCAGTGCTGCAAGATCGCCACCAGTCCGCTGGTGGTGTAGGCCTCGCCGACAGCCCACACGTCGTTGGCTGAGATCGCCTCGACGTCCGTGAGGCGTTGCATCAGTCCGACGAGAGGTCCGGGCACGTGGGACCAGCTCGAGCCATTCCAATGGAGGATGTACGAGTAGCTCGACAGGTCACCGTCCCCGGCGCCGCCGACGGCCCAGATGTCGTTCGGCGCGACACCGTCGATCGCTTCGAGCCCGTTGCCGCCGATCGGCAGAACTTCCGGCGTTGCAATGAGCGTGAAAGTGCTGCCGTCCCAGCGCATCGCGAGCGCGGGTTGCAGGCCGTTGAGGCCGGGATACGGGCCGGACCACTCGCCGACGAACCACACGTCGTTCGTCGCGAAGGCCTTGATGGCCGCGATGCGCGAGCCCGAGTAACCCGCGCTCCCACTCGTCGGCGGCAGGGGTGTGTTCATCGTCGTCCATGTCGCGCCGTCGTAGTGATCGGCGCGGATCTGGTGCCCGACCCAGCCGCCGGGCACGACGATGTTGTGCGAACCTGCGGCCCACAGGTCGCTCGCGTTGATCGCTTCGAGCGCATGCATGCTTGTGCGCGAGCCCAAAGAGCCGAGCGTCACCGCCGGAGGCAAGTTGACGATGCTCCACGTGTTGCCGTCGTTGTGCAGCGCGAACGGCAAGCTGCTGAGCGTCGCTGCGACGTTGGTGTTCATGTTCCCAAGCGCCCAGATGTCGTTCGTTGCGATCACCTCGACATCGACGAGGTCGGCGTCCGTGCCCGGTGTCGGCAGCGCGACCTTGGTCCACTGGGCGCACACCGGCGCAGGATCGGTGTAGAGCACGATGTCGACGTCCGCCATCAACGGCTGCGTCTGGGACTGCGGCGTGTACAGGCCCCACGCGGCGCCGTTCGTCCGCACCCAACCGGTCGACAGGCGCGGCGCATTGACGTTCGTCTGCCAGGGTTCCCACCAGCCGTAGTCGCTGAAGTCGACCTGCACCGAAACGAAGTGCTTGCCCGTAGCAACGAACGGCGTCGCGAGCCCCACCTCGACGCCCGATGGGCGCGGCTCGACGCCGACGTTGGGATCGTTGCCGGCGACGAAGTACGCCGCTTGAAGCGCGCCAGGGCCGCTCGCGGTCCAAGCGTAGAAGCGCACCCACACTCCGTCGATCGGCGTCGCCGAGCCGAACGGTCCGCCGTTGTAGACCGCCACGTAGACGCGCGTGATGTTGCCGGCGAAGTCGAAATCGTCCGAGACCTCGCGCGCGAACGCGAAGGTCGGATTGGAGTTGAGGTGACCCGCGCCCCAGGTGTCGTTGGTGAATGCGCCGCTGGGCCAAGCGATGACGCAGTCGGCAACGGCCGAGCTCGCGAACGTGGCCATCAACAGGAAAGTCGTGAGTCGCAGCATTGGATCGGTGGAGCGTGTGCGTTGGTTGAACTGGGGCCGGCCGCTCGCGCGACTTCGCAAGGCGTGTGCCTCGCGCGTTCGCACACCTTCCGCAGGCACGACGCGCGTCGCGGATCCAGCAACAGGACAAACGGCCAAGCTTTGGACGGGGCGCGCGCGCTGCCCGGCGCGATGCGTCGCTGGGATGACAGGTGCCGACCACAGGCTTCGGCGCGGCTAGCGACGAGCCGAAGGCGCAATTGCGACGCTTCTGCCGCAACTAGCGCCACTTCGCGTTCGCGCAAGTCACCCCCCGGCGTACGCACTCGTGGGCGGTGTGTACGCACCTCGAAGTCTCGATGCTCTGGGAGGAATCACCCTCCGCGCACGGAGTCGCGTTCCGGCCTCCCACAGGGAGCGAAACGCGAGTCCAGCGCGGTCCCCCGATGCCAACCGCGCCGCGTCGCCTCCCCGAGGCACCCGGCCACGACAGGAGCTCACTCATGCGTCAGCAATCGAGTCGCCGGGAACACTCACTGTTTCGCAGTCTCTTCGCACTTGGAGTCGCGCTGCCGCTGCTCGTTGTGACGGGCTGCTCGGGAAGTGACGGTAGCCGAGGTCCGCAGGGGCCTCCCGCCGATCCGGATCCGACCGATACGACCTACGCACAGGGCGACACCTTGCCGGACGTCGTGTTCACGATTCTGGGCGTGAGTGGCGGCACGGCGAACGGCGGTCGCTTCGCAGTCGGCGACACGCTCAAGGTCAATTTCACGATCAAGAAGTCCAACGGCGACGACTGGGATCTCGGCGAGTTCTCGACCGGTCGCATCTTGGTTTCGGGGCCGAGCAACAGCTACCAACGCGTGATCGCCGAGCAGAGCGATCTCGTCGCGCAGTCGGTGCAGCAGACCGACGGCTCTTACACCTACACTTTCGCGTCGCCGCTGCCGGCGACGTACCTCGCGCCGCTCAACGACACGGCGTCGTTCGGCGCCGAAGACGGCGAAATGACCGGCTTGCCGCTGGTCGACGGCACCTACAGCGTCGCGCTCTACGGCAGTTGGAGCTTCACGCTCGATGACGCGACCAAGCGCGACTCCGACGACGCGGTGTTCGATTTCGTGATCGGCAATGCAGGCGCGGTCGAGTCCCGCGAAGTCGTCACGCGCGACAACTGCAATCGTTGCCACCAAGATCTGCAGGCGCACGGCGGTCGGCGGCGCAGCATCACGCTGTGCTTGATGTGCCACACCGCAGGCGCCGAAGACGGCAACAACGTCGCCGTCGCAGGCGGAACGCCCGGCGTGTCCGTCGACTTCAAGGTCGTGATCCACAAGCTCCACTCGGGCGAGCACCTTCCGTCCGTGCAGGGACTGACCACCGACATCAACGGCGCGCGCGTCTACGGCGCGAGCGTTCCGTACCTGATCGGCGGCGGCAGCTCGGTCCACGATTTCTCGGGCATCGCGTTCCCCGCCTGGCCGCAAGGTCTCGTCGCAATGCCGCGCGACCAGGGCTACACCGCGCTCTCTTCCGGCGCCAAGGCCGCAGAAGACATCGTGCGCATGGGACCGTCGAACTGCGTCGTGTGCCACGGCGATCCCGACGGCGACTCAGGTCCGCTGTCCGCGCCGACGCAAGGCGACATGCACAAGACTCAACCGACGCGCGCGGCCTGCGGCGCGTGCCACGACGACGTCCATTGGGGCCAGCCCTACACCGCCAACAACCAGACGATGCCGGAGCAGGCGAACAACAGCAATTGCACGCTGTGCCACTTGACCTCGGGCGATCCGCTCGCGGTCTATGACGCGCACTTGCATCCGCTGCTCGATCCGC
>CAYHRR010000395.1:0-4381 GCA_964358875.1 uncultured Planctomycetaceae bacterium
CGACTTCCGGCGCGTCGAGCGCACTGCGTCCGACGGCGGGCGTGCTGCGGCCGAGCGCGCTCTCGTCGATCAGGACGTCGAGCTCGCTGCCGACCAAGGCCTGTTGTTCCGAGCGCAACACCTCGTCGCGCGCTTCGAGCACGCGCTTGTGGCGCGCGCGCATCACCTTCTCGCTGACGCGGCCTTCGAGCGCAAAACCCGACGTGCCCTCTTCGGGCGAGTAGGTGAACGCGCCGAGGCGCGCGATGCGGTAGGTGCGGATGAACTCGATCAGCTCGTCGACATCGGCCTCGCTCTCGCCGGGAAAACCGACGAGCATCGTCGTGCGCAACGTGATCTCGGGCACCTCGGTGCGCAGCCGATCGAAGAGCTTGCGCACTTGATCACCGGAGCCGGCGCGCTTCATCGCGCGCAGCATCGACGTCGCGATGTGCTGCACGGGAATGTCGAGGTACGGCACGACGCGCGGATGCTCGCGCATCAGGCGCGTCAGCTCCCACGGGAAGTTGTTGGGATAGGCGTACATCACGCGCACTTGGTGCGGACCGTCGAGCTCCGCGAGCGCCTCGACCAGCGCCGGCAATTCAAGGCCCATGTCGCGCCCCCAAGCCGTCGAGTCCTCGGCGACCAGCACGAGCTCCTTGACGCCTGCGCCGATCAGCTCGCGCGCTTCGGCGAGCACGTCGTCGGGCCGTTTCGAACGGTGCGGGCCGCGGATCGCGGGAATCGCGCAGAACGAACACAGGTGGTCGCAGCCGTGGCTGATGCGCAGGTACGCGTAGGAACCCGGCGTCGCGAGCAGGCGCGCTTCGTCGCGACCGGCTTCGCGCAAACCGCCGTTGTCGAGGTAGCGCGGCACGGACTTGCCCTCGCTCAATTCGAGGATCGAGCGCGCCAAGGCCTTGCCGTCGGAGATCTCCGCGAAGATGTCGACGCCCGGGAACTTCTTGAGCAGCTCGCGCTGGAAACGCTGCACCAAGCAACCGGCGACGACGACGCGCGCGATCTCGCCGCGCTTCTTGCGCTGCACGAGCTTCTTGATCGCCGCCTCGGACTCCGCGCGCGCCGGCCCGATGAACGAGCAGGTGTTGAGCACGACCGTGTCGGCGAGCTCCGGATCGCCCGATACGACGAGCCCCTCTTCGGCGAGGCGCCCGAGGATCAGCTCGGAGTCGATCAGGTTGCGCGCGCACCCGAGGTGCACGAGGGAAACGACGGCGGGTTGGGGCACGGAGTCGGGGTTGCTGCGCGGGACACGCGCGAGGGAAGGACGCGGAGCCGATCAGACGACTCCGACCTTCTCCTTCCACTCGTCTTGGGTCATGAGGATATCCCGCCGCTGCCCGCCCAAGTACGGACCGATCAGGCCGACTTTCTGAAGTTCGTCGAGCACCGCGGTCGCCGTCTTGAAGTCCATGGCGTACTCCTTCTGCAGCATCGACACGGCGACGCGTTGGCGCTCGATGAACAGACAGCCGGACTTGTAGCTGTCGGGGCTGACGTGGATTTTCGAGCGCGCCTTCGCGCCGGAAGCTGACGGCGGCGTCAGCACGACCACGGGTTCGTCGGTGGCGTCGAGTTCCTCGGACTCATCGACCTCGCGCCGCGTGACGGCAGGCAGGTCGAGCGCGGGTTCTTCGGTCGCATCGAGCTCGACGTGCAACTCGGGGCGCGCATCGGCGGCGGCAGCTTCGTCCGCGTCAGCTTCGTCGAGCGCATTGGACGCGAGGAGCGGAGTCATGGACGCGAGGAGCGGAGTCACCTGCGCGACGGGCGGAGTCATGGACGCGAGAAGCGGAGTCACGGACGCGACGAGCGGAGTCACAGGCGCGGCGGCGGCTTGCGGCGCGACGAAGGGCAATTCGGGCTCGACCATGGCACGTTCGAGCGGCGCGACGACTTCGGCGGCGAGCGCTTCCTCGTCGTCCTCGGAGTCTTCTTCGTCATCATCGGCGTCGTCGAGAGCAATCCCTGCGAGCTCGGCCTCGTCTTCGAAACCCTCGTCTTCGTCGAGTTCGTCGGCCTCGTCGCGCGCCACATCGATGGGCTTGTCGAACAAGGACGGTGCGAACACATGGCGCTCGACCTCGGCCGTGACGGCCGCCTCGCTCTGCGCTTGCGGCACCGCGCTGACCAGCGGCTTGACGCTGGCGAGATCGGCCTCGTCCTCGAGATCGCCGAGATCGTCAAGGGACAGCGCTGCGGTAACTTCAGCGCCGCGCTCCTCGTGATCGAGCGTGTCGAAGCCCTCGCTGTCGAGGTTCAAGGCTGTGTGCGCGGCCGGTTCGGGCGTCGGCGCGCTTTCCAGCAGCGGCGCAGGCGCGGCTTCGGTGGACACCAGCGCGAGTTCGTCCCCTGCGAATTCGTCCACTGCGGGCAGCGACTCCGCGTTGTGCTTGCGCAGTTCCGCGACGAGCGTCAGCGGCGTGCCGTAGGCGTCGACCGGCTCTTCGAACAAGCTCGGCTGCTCCCAACTCGGCGCGGGCGGCGTGCGCAGGTAGGGCTCGGCTGCGGCATCGACAACCAGCGGCGCCGGCGCAGCTTGACTCGCTAGCTCGGCTTGCGGCGCGAGCGCGCTTGCACGTTGCGTGTGCTGCTCGGAGTGTCGCTCGGCAGCGACGCGATGCGGGTCGGCAGGGCGCTCGACGGCGGCGGTGACTTCGACGGGAGCCACAGGCGCGCCAGCGCGTCCGTGCTCGCCATTCCCGGGCTGTCGTGCAGGCTCGCGCTGCACGGCGACATCGTGATGCGCGCTCTGAGGCTCGTGTCGGCCATAGGAATTCTCGAGGGGTCGAGCACCGTCGGGCACACCACCGTGAATGCGGACGTCGGTGGGGTACGGGGAGGTCGGAGGTGTGCGAGGAGCGCTGGGCAGAGGCGCGGGTTTCGTGGCGGAGACGGGAGCCGTGGCGGGCGCAGCCGCGCGCGGCGCGGGCGCGAGCGGGGTCGTGCGCGCTGCCGGGACGATCGGTCGCGGCAACAACGCCTCGGCCTCGGCGGCGCTGACGCCTTCCGAATCCGAAGTCGTCGCGACACGCGGGGCAAGTGTTTGCGATTCTTCGCGCGCGGCGAGCTTTTCCGCGGGCCGCAGCCACAGGAACCATGCCGGCAGGAGCACGAAGGCGAGCCCGGTCGGCACGCCGACGAACATCGTCAAGTTGCGCGTGACCATGGCGCCGATCCAACCGACCGATCCGCCGAGGTCCGCCGAAACGGCGCCGACCAGGATCGACACGGTCACGGTCGTGATCAGCACGCCGAACAGGTGACGCAGCACGCTGCTCGAGATGCCTTTGATCCACAGCATCAAGCCGACCAGCAGCAGGCCGAGCGACAGCACGAAGCTCGCGATCGGCCCGAGCGTGTCGACCATCGCCAGGAACACCGCGGTCGTGCCGTGCGCCTCGAGCGGGCGCTCGCCCAGCGCCATGAACACGGACACGCCGCTGAACACGGCGAGCACCATCAAGGCGAGTCCGAAAACGTCGCGGCCCATGCTCCGCTGATTGGTCGGTTCACTCATCTTCCGCTCCGTGACTGGACGGGGTCTTCCCGTGCGCTTCTTCCCATTGCTCGAGGGTCATCAAGACTTCGCGCGCCTTGCTGCCCTTGTGATCGCTGACGATGCCCGCCTCGCCCATCATGTCGAGCAAGCGCGAGGCACGTGTGTAACCGACGCCGAGCGCGCGCTGCAGCAAACTGGCCGAGCCGCGCTTGGATTTGAGGATCACGCGCACCGCTTCGTCCCACATCGGGTCGTCGAGCGCGTCCTGGAAACCGGCGGATTCGCCGTCTTCGCTCCCGGGTTCGCGTGAGCCGGTGGCGAGTTGCACGAGCTCCTGGTTGAAGCTCTGCGCCGAGTCTTGGCACACGAACTTGACCAGCGCCTGCAACTCGTGGTCTTCGACGAGCGCGCCCTGCACGCGCTTGATCTTCGCGCTGCCCGGCGGCGTGTAGAGCATGTCGCCGTAGCCGAGCAGCTTCTCCGCGCCCTGCGCGTCGAGGATCACGCGGCTGTCGACCTTGCTCGCGACTTGGAAGGCGATGCGCGAGGGCAAATTGCCCTTGATGACGCCGGTGATGACGTCGGTCGAAGGCCGCTGCGTCGCGAGGATCACGTGGATGCCGACGGCGCGCGACTTCTGCGCGAGGCGCGTGATCGCCTGCTCGGCTTCCTTCTTCGACTGCATCATCAAGTCGGCGAACTCGTCGATGACGACGACGATGTACGGAACGTGGCGCGGCGTGCGCTCCTCGCTCCAGTTGTCGCCCATGCGCGTCTTGAGCTCGTCGGGCGAGAGCGCGTTGTAGCCCTTGATGTTCTTGACAGCGGCGGTCTGGAACAGCTCGTAGCGCCCCTCCATCTTCTCGACGATCCAGT
>CAYHRR010000396.1:0-4357 GCA_964358875.1 uncultured Planctomycetaceae bacterium
CGCCTCACCTCCGTTGTGCTCGATACGAGCGGCGCGACCTCGGTGCTGCTCCCAATCACGCCGGACATGTACGGCGCGACGCGCGTCTATCAGTTCTGGTATCGCGACCCGGCGCACGCCGACGGCACGCACGCGGGCCTGACCAACGCATTGAAGCTGACCTTCAAACCGTGACGCAGGGTTTGACGTCTCGCGCAGCGCGGCACGATTCGACGGACCGAATGACGCAGTGGGCAAAGCGTTGGTCACATCGCGCTTCGCGACAATCGGCGCTCACTGACAGATCGAGAAGCGCACCGCGTTCGACAGATTCGTCGTCGAAGGATCGGCGGGATCGCGGCTCCAGAATTGGCCGCTGACGACCCAACCGGGAGCCCACGTGATCGGCGAGCCGGGGCCGGCCATGTAGGCGTTGAAGTCGAGCGAGTACGAGCCGCTGCAGTCGCTGCCCACTCCGGAGCCGTTGGAGAACATCAGCGGCAGCCGGTAGCGCGGCGCGGCGACGCACTGGAAGCCGCCTTGGAACGGCAGAGCTGCCGGCCCGTTGACGCCGAAGTAGAAGAGGCCGAACTGTTGATTGAGCTCGCTGGTCGCACTGATCGTGAAGCCTGCGCCGGCCGTCGAGTCCGGCGTGCCGACGAAGGCGACCTGCGGAACGCAACCGGCGCTGTTGGTCTTCGCCGTGCAGTACACGGACGGCGTGCAGTTGAGCAGCGCGACCTGCGCGGGCGCGGTGACGACGCGATTGCCGGCCCAGTCGCGGAACTCCAACTCGTAGAACAGCGCGCTGCCCGCGCCGTTCGCCGTGTCGGGCATCCAGAAGCGATACAGCCCGCCGCCCGAGTAGGTCGCTGCGACGGTCGTGTCCGCGCCGCCGACGACGATCTGGCCCGTGAAGCCCGCGACGCTGTAGCCGTAGGTGCCCGGGTGAATCAGCGTTTGCTCATAGCTGCTGCCGCTGCCGATGCTCGGCGTCGAGAAGTCATAGGGCGTCGACGTGAACACGACCTGCAGCGAGCCGGCGGTCTGGTTGTCGAAACGCACCGACTGACCCGCACTGACATTGATCAGCGGCGGCGCGACTCCGCCCGCTGAAATCGCGATCGTCGACGGAGTGAAGGGCACGGAGCGGATCGTGTAGTGCGCCTCGCCGCGCACATAGGACACGCCGTCGTCCATGACTTGATCGCGCACCTTCGCGTGCACCTTGACCGCAGCGCTCGGCGCGACGATCACGGGCGTGTCGACCGCGACGACGCGCGGGCGCAGCGCGTCGATCGCGCCCGTGTTCCTGTAGATCTTGTTGGCCCACTGCGCCGCGTTCGATTCGCCCTGCGCCGTGACGAGGTCATAGCGCCCGTCGTTGTTGAGATCGGCGACGGTGCAATCGAGCGTGGGATCGAAGAGCTGCGTGATCTTGGTCGCGCTCTCGTTGGTGAAGGAAAAGCCGCCGTTGTTGCGCCAAAAGGCCTCTGAGTTGCCGCCGAGCGAGCCGACGATCACGTCGTAGTCGCCGTCGACGTCGTAATCGAACAACGCGATCTCGTTGTCGTCGTTGCCGTCGGCCAGCGCGGCGAGTTGCGTGAGTCCCATGGTGCCGCTCGGCACCTTGTTGTTGCGAATCGCGCCTTCGGCGAGGCCCGTCGTGCTCACGAGGAACAAATCGATGTCGTCGTCGCCGTCGAGGTCGCCGACTTCGCCTTCGTAGGTGCTGCTCGAAGCCGACGGCACCTGCACGGTCGTGTTGGCGAACGAGCCCGCGCCGTCGTTGAACAACAAGTAGTGGCTCACGCCCGCATTCGGCGCGCGACACGCGCCGAAGAAGTCGAGATCCCAATCGTTGTCGAGGTCGGCGAACTGCACGTCCATCTGCGCCGACTTGTTGACGGCGCCGGGGAGCTTCGCGGCGTTTTCGACGAAGTGTCCCGTGCCGTCGTTGACGAACAGATGCGGCTTGCCGGCTGCGCTGCCGAGGTACGCATCGTTCAAGATCAAGTCCGCGTCGCCGTCGTCGTCGATGTCGCCGAACTGCGCGCTGGCCGACGAACGCGCCACGGTGAAGCCGCGCGTCGCGCTTTCGAGCGCGAAGAAGCCCGGATTCGCGGGGCCCTGGTTCATGTACAGGAAGGGCACGTCCGTGCCGAACGCGTTGCAGTAGAGCGCGTCGACCCAGCCGTCGCCGTTGACGTCGCAGGTCACGACACCCTTGGCGTTGGAGAGGTTCGCGCCGAGTCGCGCCACGCTCTCGTCGGTGAATGCCAAGGTGCCCGACGGAATGAACTGGTTGATCAAGAGCACGTTCTGGCGCTTGGCGCTGGCGCTCGAAAAGCCCTCGCCGTCGGCGAAGAAGATGTCGAGGTCGCCGTCATTGTCGACGTCCGCGCACTCGACGCCTTCGCTCCAGCGCGCGACGCCGGGCACCATGCCGACCTGCTGCACGAACTGCTGCGCCGACGCGTGCAAGGCACACAACGTCGGCGTCGCGATGAGTGTGGCGAAACGAAAGAAGCGCTGCGTGTCGCGTGCGGTGCGGATCATGTTGGAGCGATCGAAGGACTGCGCGGCGCAGCGGTGCGTCGCGACAAAACAGCTCGCGCCGCGGGTGCGGCGCGAGTCGAGGCCGAGGAATCTTACGCCGGGTTCGAGCGCTCGAACCCGGCGCGCACGCTGCTCAAGGCACGAAGGTCGCCTTGACCACGTTGGTCACGTTCGAGTTCTTGCCGCACGGACCGCTCGGATCGCGGTACCAGCATTGGAAGAACCAGTCTTCGCCTGCGTTGATCGTGCCGGCGACACCGAAGCGGATGATCGATTGGCCGACCACGCCCGGGCCGTAGTTCAGCACTCCGCTCGGCGAAATCGTCGCGATCCCGTAGCGGAAGAACGGCGACTGGATGCAGCGCACGCCGTCTTCGAAGGGCGTGATCGGCTTGGAAACCGCGGCCATGTACATGATCGCGGATTCGTTCGCGGGGAGCTGCGAGCCGCTGAACACCAGATTGTCCGCAGTGACGCTCGTCGATCCGCCGCCGGCGATGTTGGTCAGCAACCGGCCGCCCGCGCCCGTCGAATTCGCGCAACCGGCCGTCGCGTCGAAGTTCGAGCACGGCGCCGGTGCAGTCGCGGCGCAGAAGCAGAACTCGACGACCTTGTCCTCGCACTCGTCGGGGATGCCGTTCTTGTTCGTGTCCGACGAAGCACCCGTGGCGATGTCGACCGCGTCTTCGAGGCCGTTCTCGTTGCAGTCGAACAGGTTCTCCTTGATGACGTCGGCGGCGTCGAGTTCGTCGCCCTCCACCGTCGTGCTGCCGCGCGCCGTGAAGAGCCCCAAGTGCTCCGCGGCGATGAACATGCCGGGATAGGGCGACACGCCGCCGTTCGCGGGAGGCAACGGCGTGGTCAACAAATCACCGGCCTGAATCGGCAAGCCGAAGATGCTGTCCGGCTGGTTGATCAACGCCGAACCGCGGCGCACCGAGAAGATCACCATGTCCTTCGCGCCACCTGTCCAGTCGTAGGGCACGAGCGAAGGCTGGAAGACGTTGTCGCCGTTGTCGTTGACGATCAACGCGTCGAGGTCGTCGCTGTCCGGTCCGAAGCCGGGCACGAGATCGAGTCCGAGCGAATGCGCGTCGGCGTACAAGAGCAACGCGCCGCCCGGGCCGGCGCTGGTCATCAACACGTCACCGCCGCGGAAGCCGTTCGCGGCCGCCGAGCCGGAGTTGAACAGGCCCGTCAACGGATCGACGAAGGCCGAGTCGAGCGACAGAAACGTGGTGACGGTCGGGTCGAGCAGATCGGTGCCCATTTCGAGCGCGTCGAGGTTGTCGCCCTGCCAAGGCGGGCCGACGGGGATCGTCGGCTCGAGCAAACCGAGGCCGATGTATTGGAAGCCCGACGGGCTGACCAAACCGTTGCCGTCGAACAGGCCGACGCTGTCGGGGATCGCCGTCGCCGGCGGGAGCGGACCCGAGGCGATGTTGACGTCCATGAAGAGGTCGCAGCAGGCCTCGAAGGGCGCCGGAGCTCCGATCGTGCCTTCGGTCGCGACCTGCGGGTGCGGGACGAGGCCTGCGGGCGGTTGCATTCCGCGCGCGAACGGGTCGACCGAGAACACCACGTGCCAGCGCGTGCTCGGCAAGACGCCGGCGCCGCCGCCACCGCCGGTGAAGCCATGGGCTTGGCCCGGAGTGAAGCGGAAGTCGCGCCCGCTCGAGAGCGCGTCGATCTCGACATCGCACTGCGTGCCGGCCGGATGGCCGACGCAGGTCGCATAGTTCGTCAGCGATAGCCCGTTGCCGGTGACATACACGCTCGGCGCCTGCAAGGTGCCGAAGCCCGGCGCGCCCGGGCCCGG
>CAYHRR010000397.1:0-4354 GCA_964358875.1 uncultured Planctomycetaceae bacterium
ACTTCGGGCAAGGCCTCGGCATTGCGGCCCAGTTGCAACAGCGCGAGTGCGAGTGCGCGCCGCGCGGCGAGGTCGTCCGGCCGCAAGGCAACGAAGGCGCGGAAATCACCGACGCTTCCGGCGATCTCGCCGCTGCGGTACGCGACGACCGCGCGCTCGAACAACCACTCGGGCTCGAGAATGTGCTGCTGTTCCGCGCGTTCGAAGCCGCGCGCGAGCGCCGCGCGTGCCTGCGCCAACCACGCGTCGCTTTCCGTCGGAAGCTCGAGCGCGAGCTTCTCGCACACCACGGCGATGTCGATCGAGTACTGCGGAGCCTTCGCGCATTGCTCACCACGTTCGAAGAACCCGAGCGCTTCACGCAACAAGCGCACGCGCTCACTCGCGATCGCGTGGCGCGTCGCAAGGCCCTCGCGCGACATGCCGAGATGCAACAACGCCTCGGCGTCGTTCGCATCGAGCGCGAGCGCGTGCCCCCAGAGGCTCTCGTCGTCGTGCCACACGCGCGCCTGCCGATGCGTCGCGATCGCCAGCGCGCCGAGCGCGAGGAGCGCAACGCCGCACTTCACGACATCGGGCCAACGCGAGCGCAGCAACGCGCCTGCTGCGAGCAACGCGAACGGCATGCACGCGAGGTAGGAGTACCGATCGGCGACGAGCTGTTTGCCGGCCTGCGTCAGCCCGAGGACCGGGGCGATCGCGAGCGCGAACAACACGAGCGCCGTCACGAGCGCCGGCGCGCGTTTGCGCAGCATCCACGCCGACACGGTGACGAGCGCGACGACGAGGCCCGCGAGCACGAAGCGCGGCTCCGACGGTTCGAAGGGATCCGGCATCGCTACGAGCGGCGTGAGCGCGCTCGGCCAGACCGTCTTTGCCGGATAGAAAACGAGGCCGTAGGCCGATTGCGCGGCTCGTGCAGCAAGTCCGTGGTCTTCAAGCGAGCGCAAAGCACCGCCCGCCGCCGCTTGTCCGCGGATCGCGACGATGCCGAAGACGATCGACAGCGCGACGAACGGCAACTTCTCGACGATGCGCGCGCGCCACGACGCGAATTCCGTGAGGCGCAGCCGCGCGAGCGGCCACACGTCGAGCACGAGCAGCAACGCCGGCAGCACGATCGCGCTTGCTTTCGAAAGCAACGAGAGCAGGGCGCACACGACGCTCAACACGTAGCCCGCGCGGCTGCGTCTCGTTGTCCAGCGCAACCATGCGCAAATGCAGACGGCGAAAAACAGCCCGGAAAGCACGTCGCGGCGCTCGGTGATCCAACACACCGATTCACAGCGCAGCGGATGGAGCGCGAACAACAGTGCGGCGAGCGCAGCGCTCCACGTGCGTCGTGTCGAACCGCTTTCAGCGCAGGTGATCGCAAACAAGCTGCGCGCCAGGGCAAAAACAGCCAGCGTCGCCAGCGCATGCAACGCAATGTTCGTGCGGTGGAAGGCCTGCGCGTCGAGGCCGAACAGCGCGTTGTCGCACGCCCAACTCAGCCAGGTGAGCGGCTGGTACGGACCCATGTGCGTCGTCGTGAACATCCAGCGCAGTTGCTCGAAGCCCAAGCCGCGCCAGCGCTCGTGGACGAGGAAGTTCTTGTCGTCGTCCCAATGCAAGAACTCGCCCGACAACGCCGGTCCGAAGACGACGAACACAGCTGCGACCAACGCTGCGACGGCGGCCGGCGGCCGCAAGTCGACGGCTGCCGTTCGAGCAACGCTCGCGTGCTTCGTCGATGCTCGCTTGCTCGCGCTCAATTTCAGCGCCGATCCGGAAGCTCGGCTGCGCTCGCTACGGTGCTCGTCGGCCCTTCGTTCACAACGCACGCGAGTCTACAGGGCGACTCGTGGCCGCGAGGCGCGACGACATCGAGGGCGGACGTCGAGGTCGAAGGCTGCTGCGCCGTCACGAAGTGAACACGCCACACGCGGCGGCCACGCTCTAGAATCGGCGCGCGGGTCTCGTACCGCACAACAAGGAGCCAGCTGATGAAGTTCTCGCGCTCACGGTCATCGCTCGTCGCACTCACGCTGGCACTGACGACGACGACGCGCGTTGCCGACGCGCAGTGCTACGAATGGTCGCGCGACTTCGCGCCGGCGGGCTTGTCGGCAGCGCCTTGGTGCCAAGCCGTGTTCGACGACGGCTTGGGCAGCGGGCCGGAGTTGTACTTCGGCGGCAATTTCCGCGCTGCGGGCGACGCCGTGGTCAACGGCATCGCGAAGTGGAACGGTACGCGCTGGGCCGATGTCGGCGGCGGTTTGCTCTTCACCTCGAGCTACGAGGCTATCGAGGCCTTCCAAGTGTTCGACGACGGCTCGGGGCCGGCGCTCTACGCCGCCGGCGATTTCGCTTCGATCGGAGGTGTGTCGGCCAACTGCGTCGCGTGTTGGCGCAACGGTGTGTGGCGCGCAGTCGGCAGCGGCTTCGACAACGACGTCTTCGACCTCGAGGTGTTCGACGACGGCAGTGGGCCCGCTCTGTATGCCTGCGGAGCGATGGCAGCTTCCGGCGTGACTCCGATCCACGGCATCGCGCGCTGGAACGGCGCAGCATGGAGCGACGTTCCCGGCTCGATCGCGCACCCGACCTATCCGTACGTGCGTTCGCTCGGTGTCCACGACGACGGCAGCGGGCCGGCGCTTTACGTCGGCGGCCAGTTCAATTCGATCGGCGGCGTCACGGCCAAATCGATCGCGAAGTGGAGCGGCAGCGCGTGGTCCGCTCTCGGCGGCGGATTGAACGTCGGACCGGACGAGCTCGTCAGCTACGACGACGGCAGCGGCGCAAAGCTCTACGCCGGCGGTTCGTTCAACCAAATCGTCGGCGTCACGAGTTGCGCGTCACTCGCTGTGTGGAACGGTACGGCATGGAGCGCGCCTCTGTCGGCCTACAACCCGATCGGCGTTTCGAGCCTGCTCGTCTTCGACGACGGCAACGGGCCACAGCTCTACGTCGGTGGCTACTTCAGCTCCGTCACCCCAGGACTGCTCAACTCGGAGGGCGTCGCGCGTTGGAACGGTTCGAGCTGGTCGAAGCTGACATCCGGCAGCGGCCTGTTCGGCTCGACGACCTCCAACGCGGCGTACTCCACCGGCGTGTCCTCGATGGCGGTGTACGACGAAGGCTCCGGGCCACGGCTGTTCCTCACCGGTGGTTTTGGATTCGTCGACACCTTCTGCGCGGCGAATGTCGTGCGCTACGACGGCAACGCCTATTCGCCGCTCGCCACGGGAGCAGCACCGAGTCAACCGGTGCTCGCGCTGCTCGTGCACGACGACGGCACGGGCGCCGCGCTGTACGCAGGAGGAAATTTCGGAGAGATCGGCGCAGTGCGCACCGATTCGATCGCGCGCTGGAACGGGACCCAGTGGTCGCGCGTCGGAAGCGGCGCCCTGTGCAACGGCACGGTGTACGCCATGGCCGAGTACGACGACGGCAGCGGCACGGCGCTCTACGCCGCCGGCGATTTCACGACGATCGACGGCGTCGCCGCGAAGCGCGTCGCCAAGTGGAACGGCGTGACTTGGTCGGCGCTCGGCGCGGGCAGCGCGAACGGCACGTCGGGCACAGTGACCGCACTTGCCGTGTACGACGACGGCTCGGGGCCTGCGCTGTACGTCACCGGCGCGTTCCTCTCAGTCGCCGGCGGTTCGGTCAGTGCCGTGCGCATCGCCAAATGGGACGGCGTCTCGTGGTCTGAGCTCGGCAGCGGACTGAGCGGCGCCGGCAAAGTGCTGACGGTTTACGACGACGGCAACGGCGCGAAGCTCTATGCGTGCGGAAATTTCGGCTATGCGGGCGGACTGAATTCCCCGGACGTGGCGGCTTGGGACGGCGCGAATTGGGGCTTCGTCGGAACGCCGATCGGCGGCGGTCCGGTGTACGCCCTCACGGTGTTCGACGACGGCAGCGGTGCGCAGCTCTACACGAGCGGCAGTCGTTGGAACGGCACGAGTTGGAGTTTGATGCCGAGCGGCATCGCGGCGGCGACCGTCTACGCGCTCACCGTGTTCGACGACGGCGCGGGGCCGACCTTGTTCGCCGCCGGCACTTTTGCCGCGAGCGTGAATGCTCCGAGTGGTTGCATCGCGCGCTGGAACGGTGCGACGTGGCAAATCGTCGGCGCTGGCTTGCTTCCCTGGGGAGCCTTCACCTTGGCGAGTTTCGACGACGGCAACGGCGCCGGTCCGAGCTTGTTCGTCGGCGGCAACTTCGCGAACGCGGGGTCCGTCGCGGCGCACTACCTCGCTCAATGGAAACGCACATGCGCCTGCACGCCCGTGAGATACTGCAGCGCGGGCACGACTCGCAACGGATGCAATGCGCACCTCCCTGCGACCGGCAGCGCGAGCGC
>CAYHRR010000398.1:0-4351 GCA_964358875.1 uncultured Planctomycetaceae bacterium
CGAACGGTGACCTCGACGGGCTGCTCTGCGAGCGCGGCACGTTCGGCATCGGTCAGCATGCCCTCGACGCTGCATTCGAGCCGCCACGGCTCGCCCTCGCCGAGCTTCAAGCGCTCGCGCAAAGCGTGTGCGTCGAAGGCCTGGCGCTCGCGGTCCGCCCATAGCGGCGTCAGTTGGTACACGCAACGCGCAGCGGCTCCGACCGCGACTTCGGCGCCGAAGGCCGCAATTTCCTCGTCGGGATCGCTGACCTCGGGCGGCGCGAAGGGCGCGCGTGCCGGAGCGTTGAAGCGCTGCCAAGCGAAGTACGCGAGGACGCCGCTGAGCACACCGACGAGCACCCACGGCACGGCGCGTCCGGCGACGCTCGACGCCTCGGCGACCTCGCGCGGAGCGCTCACTTCTCTGCGTCCCAATCTTCCTTCTTGTTCTTGTTCCACCAACGCTGCCACTCGGTCGGATCGTGCTCCTCGTGCTTGGTCAAGCGTTGCAGCGTGGTGACGATCGGCGCCGCGATCGTGTCGTACTTCTCGCGCGCGATCGGATCGCTCGAACTCGCGTCGACCGCGGCCTTGGCCGACATCAGCACCTTGAGCATCGTCTCGAAGGTCGTCTTGCGCAGCTTTTGATCGATGTCACCAAACTCGCCGAGTCCTTCGGCGGCCGCGGCGACGATCTGGTTCTGCTCGTCGTTGAGCAACTTGATCAACGCATCGCGCGCCGCCTCGGTCTTGCTCTTGCCGAGCTTCAGGATCATCAACCGCTGCAGTTGCAGGTCCTTGCGGTGCGCCTTGTCGCCGATCCACTTGAGGAACACCGGCACGCTGTCGGGCGCCATCTGGCCGAGCGCGGTCGCGGCGGCGAGGTAGAGCTTGTTGTCGCGCACGCCGTTCTCATCCTCTTGGCGCTTCTCGTTGAAGCACTTGTCGAGCCCCTTGATGATCGTCGCGCGATCCTTGGGCCCGCTCTTCTCCCACTCCTGGAGCAGTTGGTCGATCACGCGGATCGCCTCCTGATCCTCTTTGCCGCGCTTCGAGGCGTGCAGGTCGAGTTCGGCGAGCAGCGCCTTCAACTCGGGCCGGTTGTCGGCCGGAAGCGGATCCTGGGCGCTTTCGAGCGGTCGTGCGAAGGCGGCAGCGTCGGCCAACACGCGGTTGGACAACGGGCATGCGACGAGAACCATGAGCAGCACAGTGCGGAATTGCATCGCGGTGACCTTCACGAGGGACGGCGGAATCGGCGCCTAAGCTAGCGCGGCTGCGGGCGCGAGGCGACAGGTCGATCGAGCTGCAGCGCATCGATCCAACCCGCGGCCTTGGTCAAGGTTTCCGCATCTTCGGCGAGCGCGTCGGAGGCCCAGGTGATCCCGCCGCCGAAACGCAGCGAGAATTCGCCGCCCTCGGGCTGCGCTCGCCACAGCGCAGTGCGGATCAAGATGTTGAAGGCTGCGTGTCCGCGCAGGTCGACGTAACCCAGCGAGCCGCTGAAGAAGCCGCGACCTTCGCCTTCGAGTCGCGCGATCAATTCCATCGCGCGCAGCTTTGGTGCGCCGGTGATCGAGCCGCCCGGAAACAACGCGGCCAGCACGTCGAAAGCGTCGATCTCGGGCCGCGTGACGGCGACGACATCCGCCATCAAGTGGTGCACGCGCGGGTAGCTCGCCAGGTACGGAAAGCCCTCGACCCACACCTCGCCGGGCAGTGCGACGCGCGCGAGGTCGTTGCGTTCGAGATCGACGATCATGGCGAGTTCGGCGCGATCCTTGGCGCTGGCGAGGAGCTGCTCGCCGCGCCGCAGGTCCTCGCGCACGTCGTCCGAACGCGCGCTCGTGCCCTTGATCGGCCGCGTGCGTGCGCAGCGCCCGTCGAATTCGACGAGCAACTCGGGCGACGCGGAAAGCAGCGCGCCTTCGGGCGCAAAACCGTCGCTCGCGCGCCAGCGCGCGAAAGCCATGTAGGGCGCGGGATTCGCGGCTCGCAGGCGCTCGTACCAATCGTGCGGCAGGCCTGCGGCGGCGCACGTGAAGCGGTGCGCGATGTTGGCTTGGTAGATCTCGCCCTGCGCGATGAACTCGCGGCAGCGTTCGATGCGCGCGCGATGCTCGGTACTCGTCACGCTGCGAACCAACGCCTCTGCGCGGAGCTTCGAGCGCGGCGGCTCGAACGCGAGTTCGGCCTGCACGACGGCGCGACGCGCGCTGACGTCCGCGCGCGCGTCACCGGGCTCGTCGCCCAACACGAGCCATGTGCGCCGCAGCGCCTCGTCGCGCACCAGGAAGTCGACGTACAGCCCGCCGACGAGCAACGGGAACTCGAAGGGCTCGCGCGCACACTCGACGCGCCGTTCACCGCTCGCGCCGAGGTCGTAGGAAAGCGCGCACACGAGTCCGCCGTGGAACGGCCCGGGGATTTCGTCGCCGCCCTCTGCGTGCAAGCTCGCGAGCGCTTCACGCAAACCGAGCACGCCGCGCCGCTCGTCGATCGCGTTGGGCAGTGGATCGAAGGCGAGCACACTCCAGCGGCTCGGCTCCCCCTGTGCGCTGTCGAGCAGGATCGGCAGGCGATGCGCGAAGAGCTTGCGCAGCGCGTCGAACAACTCGACGTCGCCGCTTTCGAAGACGCGGGGCCGAAAGCGCCGCTGTGCGACCACGCTCAGTGCTCCGCTTTGGCCGCGAAACTCGCCGCGAAGCGTCGGTGATAGGCGTACGCGAACAGCGTGGCCCCCAGCAACAACGCAGCCGCTGCAAAGAACGGCGAGCGCGAACCGCGGTAGTCGTAGAGCAAACCCGCGAGCGCCGGTCCGATCATGCGCGCGAGGCTGAGCAACGATTGCTGCACGCCGAGGTAGGCGCCCTGTTGATCGGCGGGCGAGGCGCGCGAGATCAGCGCGTTGACCGAGGGATTGTTGACGCCGAATCCGAAGGGCATCACCACGCAGCCGAGGATCACGACCCAAAAACTGGTCGCGGAGCCGACGACGACGAGTCCTATTCCGAGCAGCAGCGGCCCGACGATGGCAAGACGCGTTTCGCCGTAGCGGCCAACCAGGCGCCGGATGAAGCCGCCTTGGATCACGGCCGAGATCAGCCCGATGAAGAACAAGTAGCGCCCCGAAAAGCGCGCGGCGTCGAAGACTTCATCGCGCGTCGCGCGCTCGATGACCGACGTGATGCCGAACTTCTCGGGGAAGTTGGCCAGCCCGAACCACACGAACATCGTCTCGAAGGCCGAGAAGGCCAGGATCGCTGCGAAGGAAAGCCACATGGCCCAACCGATGCGCGCATCGGCGAAGGCGGCGCGCGCCTGCGCCCAGCCGTAGACCCGCGAGTGCGTGCGCTTCTCGCGCTCGGGCTCGACGAGCGTGAAGTAGCCGAACACTGCGGCGCTGAGCGACAGCAAGGCGGCGACGACGCCGGGGTAGTGGATCGAGTGCGTCGACAACTCGCCGCCGAACCACGGACCGAACATGAAGCCCAAGCCGAAGGCGGCACCGATCAGGCCCATGCCCTTGGCGCGATTCGCTTCGGTCGTGACGTCCGCCATGAACGCGGCCGCCGTCGAAACATTGGCGCCGAAGAAGCCTGCGAGCATGCGCGTGCTGAACAGCACGGCGAGCGTCGTGACGTCGAGCGCCGGTGCGCCCTCGCCCCACAGGCGCAGCAACCACGCAGCGATCTCGTCGGCGAAGCCGAACAGCACGTACGACACGCTCGTGCCGAGCAATCCGCCGATCAACACCGGCCGCCGGCCGATGCGGTCGGACAGCCGGCCCCACATCGGCGCGAACAGAAACTGCATGCCCGAGAAGCACGCGAACAGGAGTGAGCACGTGAAGCCGCTCGCGCCGTAGGCCTTCGAGTAGATCGGCAGCAGCGGAATGACGATTCCGAAACCGAGCAGGTCGATGAAGACCGTCAGGAAGATGAACAGCAGCGGTGAGCGTTGCTTGGGGCTCGTGGCGGGTGTCGACATGGGCGGCGGAGCATAGCGAGAGCGTCTCGGCGCCGATGCGGAAGCCGTTTCCAGTCGCGCGCGCAGGAATGCTGTTCCGCGACCTCTCAAAGCCCGCGCGCAACGGCCGATAAGAACGCGCCATGAACGCCAAACTCAGCTTGCTCCTCGTCGCCGCCGCCGCAGTCGCCGGTCTCGCTCTCGCGCAATCCAACGGACAGCAGACTCCGGTCGAACGCTTGACGGCGCTCGAAATCGAAGTCACGGCGCTCAAGAGCGAGCTCGCCGAACTCAAGAAATCGGCCGGTGCCGCCAGTGCGGCGGACGAGTTCGCTGCCACGCGTGCTTCGGTCGATGCGCTGGTGACTTGGGCCCGCGCTCAATCGCAAGCCGCCGGCGAA
>CAYHRR010000399.1:0-4342 GCA_964358875.1 uncultured Planctomycetaceae bacterium
TGCAGCACCGCGCCGATCGTGAAGCCGCCGAGGACGTAGGCGAGTACGAACACGACGATGTACACGGCGAGCAGCGTGCTCAAGGTTCGACTCGCGCCGCGACGCGCTCCGAACCAACCGACGAACGGCGCGACGCAGAGCGCAACGAGCGCTGCCGAGTCGCCCAGCGAGCGTCCGCCGAACAGCGACGTCGCGAAGGCCCTCACTACGTTCGCCTTGCCTGCGAGCGCATCGGCCTTCGGCATCAGGCCGGCTCCGTGGACGTCGAAGATCGCTGCGCCGACGTGCGCGGCCATCCACAGCAGCGGCGTGAGTCCGAGCAGCGCACCGAGGACGAGCCACAGCGCTCCGACACGGAAGGCTTCGCGCCGCAGCGTCACGACGAGCACGAGCGCAGCGACCGCGATCGTCAACGCGAGTTGGTACGAGAAGTACAGGCCGAACCCGGCACACAGGCCGAGCGCGAAGGCCGTGCGCGGCGCGAGGCGGCGCTCATCAACGGCGCGCGCAGCGAGCAGCAGCACGAGCGCGATGAACAAGATCGCGTGGTAGTGGATGCCGAGCGTCAGCAGCGAATTCGCCTGCACGCTCTGCGGCGCGAACACGTACAGCGCGGCGAAGGCGCGCGCCGCCGTGCGGCCGCCGAAGCGTTCGCAGAGCTTCCAGCCCGCGACGAGGATTGCCGCACCGAGCGCGAGCGCGACGAGCTTGACCACGAGCAAAGACTCGCCGAAGAGCGCGAAAGCGAGCGCGTCCAGGTGACTGACGACGAAACCACCGCCCTCGTACGGGTGGTATGCGAGCTGGTAGTACGGCAATGCGATGCCGTCGAGCAGCGCCTTGCCCGCGCAAGCCTTCTCTAGTTCTTCGCCGAACACGAAGACGTCGGCAAAGGCGAGCACGAGCAGCGCGCGCAGCACACACCACAGCGCGACCCAACCCGCGACCTCGGCAATGGCGAAGTACCGCGCGCGCGCGCCGGGACTTGCCGTGGCGGAGTACTGCGACGCGTTCATCCGAGCGGCGCGACCATAGCACAGCGCTCGGCGCAGCGTCGACGCGCGCGCGACTCGCTACCCTGCGCGCCACATCATGCGCCTCACGAGATTTCTCACCTGCACAGCGTTGCTCGCCGCGCTCGCCGCATGCGCCGACGAGTCCCCCGCCGCCGCGCGCGAGGGCCGCGCGTTGTTCGCCGCGCAAGGCTGTGTCGCGTGCCACGGCGCACAGGCGGAAGGGACCTTCATGGCGCCGAGTTTGCGCGGCGTAGCCCGGTTTTGGACTCACGACGCGCTCGTCGCGTACTTCGCCGACCCGCCGACCGCCGTTGCGAAGGACGCGCGACTCGCGGCCTTCGCGCAACAGTTCCGCACACCGATGCGGCCCGTAGCCGCGAACGCCGCGACGCGTGCGGCGCTTGCCGAGTACGTCTTGTCGCTCGACTAGATCGCGCGCTCAGTCGCGTCGTGGCGTCGCTCGGGCCCAAGGCAGCACGAACGGGCGCGCGTCGATAGTGGTGCGACCGAAGTACAAGTGCTCGCCGTAGACGGGATTCAGCACGTCCGGTCGCAAAATGGCCTCGGGCGTTCCGCGAGCGACGATGCGACCACCGTGCATCACGGAGAGGCTGCGCGCGAATTGACCGGCGAGATTGAGTTCGTGAGTGACCACCAGCACCGCGCGGCCTTCGCGCGCCAAGCAGGCGAGCAGTTCGAAGACTTGCAGTTGATGCTCGGGATCGAGCGAGGTCGTCGGTTCGTCGACGAGCACGATCGAAGCGGCTTGCGCGACGGCACGCGCGATCACGACGCGTTGTCGTTGTCCTCCGGACAGCTCCGCCATGATGCGCCCACCGAGTTCCGCAGCGTCGCAGGCCTGCAGCGCGGCGTGCACGGCGTCGCGATCGACGTGCGTCGGTCCCTTCCAGCGCTCGATCAACGCATAGCGACCGCCGAGCACGAAGTCGGCCACGCGCACGTCGAACAGGCTCGGCAGAAACTGCGGAACCACCGCGATGAGGCGTGCACGTTCGACGGGCTTCAAGCGCGCGACGTCGGCGCCGTCGACCTGTACGTCGCCTTGCTGCGGCCGCGCCAGTCCGGCGATACAACGCAACAGCGTGCTCTTACCCGAGCCGTTGGGACCGATGAGCGCCGCGAACTCACCGCCGCTCACTTCGAGCGAGACGCCCTCGACGGCGCGCAGGCCGTCGGCGTATTCGAAACTCAGCGAGTTGCACCGGAGCGAGGTCACCACGCCGCGATCTCCCGTCGCGAACGCACCAACAAGAACAAGAAGAACGGCCCGCCGACGAGCGACATCATCACGCCCGGCTGCAGCGCGCCCTCGCCGAGAAGCAGGCGCTGCACGAGGTCTGCGCCGATCAGGAACACGGCACCGGCCGGGATCGAGAGCGCGAGCAACGTTCGGTAGCTCGCTCCGCTCGTCAAACGCACGAGGTGCGGCACCACCAGGCCGACGAAACCGATCTGGCCCGCGACGGCGACTGCAGCAGAGGCCGACAACGCCGCGGCACACAACGCGATGCGCTTCACGCGTCCGACGTCGACGCCGAGCGCTTCAGCGTCCTCCTCGCCGCCTTTCAACAGGTCGAGTTCGCGCGCGACGAACGGAGTCGCGGCGGCGGCCACGGCCAGCAGCACACTGACCGTCGCGACGTGCAACGCCGAGCGATCGTCGAGCGTGCCGAAGGTCCAGGCGAGGATCGCCTTGCTGACCTCCCAGTCCTTCAGACTCAGGAACTGAATCGCGGCGAACACGCCGGCGACGCACATGTTCACGGCGATGCCGACCAGGAGCAGCGTCGTGACCGACACGCGTCCGCGCGCCGAAGCGATCGAGGCCACCAGTGCCGTGGTGCCCAGCGCGCCGAGGAAGGAGAACAGCGGAATCAACACGGCGTGCAGCCCGCTCCAGTCGCCGAACGCGACAAGCGGCGCGTATCCGCCGACGATCAAGATGGCGAGCGCCGCGCCGAGACTCGCGCCGCCGGTGACGCCGATCAACGAAGGCGACGCGAGCCCGTTGCGGAACATGCCCTGGATCAATCCGCCGGACAAGGCCAGCGCCGCGCCGACGCCGCTCGTGCACAGCGCGCGCCACACGCGCAATTCGACGATGGCCTGGACGTTGCGCTCCAACGGTTCACTCACGTGCAACAGCGCGCCGACGCCGCGTGCGATCGTGGCGAGGTCGAGTCCGGTAGCGCCGACGCAGATCGAAGCGACGATCAACGCGGCGAGCGCGAACCACAGCAGCGCGCCTTGAACTCGCGGTGACGCGCGCATCAGCGCGCACCTGCGGCAAGTCGTATTGCGAGTGCGTCGAGTTCGACGACGAGCACTTCGGCGGCGTGCACGAGTTCGTGAGAGCCGCTCGCGAACAACCAGGCCGGCAGCGCAACGATGCGGCGCTCGCGGACGGCGCGCAGGCCTTGCAGCGTCGCCTCCGCATTCAGAATGCGCTCGGACGCGCCGCCGCGATCTCCCGCCGGACCGGCGGGACCGCGCAACGGTTGACTGACGAGAATCACGTCGGGATCGAAGTTGAGCAGCTCCTCGAAACTGAGGCCGACGTGCCCGCTGACGCCGCTCGTCGCGATGAGGTTCTCCAGACCGGCGAGGCGTTGCACTTCGTCGATCGTCGTGCCCGAACCCGCGCTCGATCCCGCGCCTCCGAAGTTCGAGTAGCACACGGCCCGCCAGTGCGGTCGCGACGCTGCACTCGCGCGCAAGTGTTCGACGCGCCGTTCCAGACTCTCGATCAGCACACGCGCGCGCTCCACTTCACCGACCTCGCGGCCGACTTGCTCCAAGGCGCTGCGCGCGTCGCTCCATGAACGCACTTCGGGCAGCGCGACGACGCGCACGCCGAACGAACGCAAGCGTTGCGACGTTTCCGGCGCTTGCCAGGGATCGATCAACACGAGGTCGGGACGCAAGGCGAGGACCGGCTCGGCGAGATAGGCCTCGAAGCGCGCGATACCCGCGAAGGACGCGCTCGCATCGTGCAGCGTCGAGTAGTCGAGGGCCTGCTCGGGCACACCCGCGATGCGCTCGGGCTCGACCAGCGCGCTCAACATGTCGACGGCGGTCGCGCTCGCAGGAACGATGCGCTCAGCGCGCGGTGACGCAGTTGCCGGCTCGTGCGCCGCTCGGCTACATGCGCCGCCGAAGCACAAGGCGAGCCCGCACGCGAGCCACGCGGTGCGTGCTCGAAACCGTCGAAGTTGTAGCGACACGAATCCTTGCAGCCGAAGGAGAGCAACGCTGCAGGCGACGGGCATTCCGACTGACGGCTCACGCGGAGCCGCTCACGGTTG
>CAYHRR010000400.1:0-4339 GCA_964358875.1 uncultured Planctomycetaceae bacterium
TCCATCGAGTCGAGCTCGATCTGCTCGCGCAGGCGCGTGTGCATGTCGAGCCGCGACACATCCTCGTCGGGCGCGATGGTCGCGATGATGTCCTTGACGGCGATGACGATGTCTTGCTGGTTCATGGGGGTGACGTGCTGCTTCAGTTGCGGAAACGCTCGACGACGACGGCTGAATTGATGCCGAGCATTCCGAAGGACATGTTGAGGATGTGATCGAGTCGGCGCGCCCGCACGGGCTCGCCCAAGACGAGGTTGCGCATCTCACACTCGGGGTCGAGGTGCTCGACATTGATCGTCGGATGCACCAGCCCGTCGTCGAAAGACGGCAAATTGCCGGCCAATTCGAGCGCGCCGGCGGCGCCCATCGTGTGACCGATGAAGCTCTTGGTGTTGTTGACGAAGGTGTCCGGCGAGGCGCTGAACACGCTGCGGATCGCAGCGCACTCGACCTCGTCGCCCTGCGGCGTGCTGGTCGCGTGCGTGTTGACGATGTCGATCGCCTCCGGCGCGAGTCGTGCGCTCGCCAGCGCGCCGCGGATGCAGTTTTCCTGACCCTGCGCGGAGGGCAGCACGAAGTCGCTGGCGTCGGAGTTGACGTAGTAGCCGACGACCTCGGCGTAGATCTTCGCGCCGCGTGCGCGCGCGTCCTCGAGCCGTTCGAGCGTGTACAGGCAACCACCTTCACTGACCACGATGCCGTTGCGGTCGCGGTCGAAGGGGCGCGAGGCCTTGGTCGGATCGTCGTGTTTCGCGAGCGCACCCTGGGCGCGGAAGCTGGCGAAGATTCCGAAGGTGTGCACCGCTTCGGAGACGCCGCCGGCGAGCGCGAGGTCGACGATGCCGAGCTGCAGCATCTGCAGGCCTTGGATCAGGCCGAGATTGCCCGCGGCGCAAGCTCCGCCGAGCGTGTAGGCGGGACCGCTGATGCCGAGGTTGAGCGTGACCTCGCCGGCAGGATTGTTCGCGACCGTGCGCGGGTTGTGGTGGTGGGACCAGAACGACAGGTCGAAGCCGTATTGAGCGACTTCGTGGATCTGGTTCTCGGTCTCGACGTTGCCGTGTTCGGTGATGCCGATGTAGATGCCGACGCGCGCACGGTCGCGACCTTCGAGCGCGAGACCTGCGTCCTTCAGGGCTTCGTTCGCGCACCAAATCGACACGGCGCCCGCACGCGTGCCGCGCCGCGCTTCCTTGCGTTTCTGCCAGCGCAACGGATCGAAATTGCACACGCCGGCGAGCGTTTCACCGACGTGGCGGATCTCGTACTTCACGACACCGCTCTTTCCACCGAGCAAATTGCTTCGGTAGGTGGCGAGATCGTCGCCGTTGGGGCTGGTCAGCCCGACACCGGTGATCACGACGCGCGGCAAGCTAGACACGACGCGTTTCCTTCGCGGCGCCGACGACGGCTTTCTTGGCGCGCTTGGGCGTGGCTTCGACGACGCGCGCTTTCTCGCCCGCGAGCGCCGCCGACACGAGCTGATTCAGGCCGCCTTTGCCGAGCAACATGCGACTGGGCATCACGACGCCGACCTTGAGCGCCGCGGTCACGGCCTTGTGCAGCAAGCTCTCGCTGTCGTCGAGCGCGCTGGCGACGGCGCCGACGACCAAGCTCATCACCGCTTCGGCGATCTCGCAGGTCGAGATGATCGAGCGCAGCGTCATCACGCGCGGGTCCTTGTCGCCGTGCTGCTCTTGGACGTAAGCGAGCATGCGCTGCGAAGCGACCTTGAACTGTTGGAAGACGACCTGCTCGCGTCGACGGATGACCGTCGCGGCGATCGACAGGGTGTTCGAGACCGGCCCGTGCACGTGGCAGCGGCGCTCGCTGTCGAACTCGCTCGAGATCGCGCCCCACTCGGTCAACTCGTGCAAGGCCGTCGAGGTCGCGCCCTGCGACAGGTGCAGTGCCTCGGAGATTTCCTTGGCGGTCAGCGGCCGACCGATCAGCACGAGCAAGCCCCAGATGCGACCGTGCACGCGTTTGAAACCGACGGTCTTGAAGAACAGCTCGAACTGCGGCAGTTGCTGCGCGAGCGCGTCGTCGAGACCCTCGATCTTGATCGCCGGTCGTTGGGCGGGATGGTGGGGCGTCATGGTCGGGTTTCACCCGGGCCGCGGATTTCAGATTTTTCAGATATCCACGGGCGCGCCTTGTAGCCGATCGCGAAGGGGGCCGTCCACGGGTTTCTGCCTGCGCGCCGCGCCGCGCGCGCCCGGCCTCGGACACGCCCGCGCTACTCGCGGATGGCGAGCATTTGGCAGTGCAAGCCGCTGCCGATGCCGAACAGCGTGACGCGCTGCCCGGGGCGGATGAAGCCGGCCTCGCGCGCGAGCGAGTAGGTCGCGGGCAGGCTGACCGAACCGATGTTGCCGAGACGTTCGACGGTCGGATAGTCGAGCGCGAGACCGAGCCCCAGCGACTCGAGCAACAACTTGCGGTGCGCGGCGCCGACTTGATGCGTCACGACGCGCTCGACGTCTTCGCGCCGCCACTCGCTCTCGACCAGGAAGTCGCGGAAGGCGCGCTGCGCGAGTTCGTTGCCCGCGTGCATCAACGCCTCGGAGTCCGTGCGCATCTTCATGCCTAGGCCCGCGTAGTCGCCATGGCACAAGACATGGTGCTCCGTCGCCGCGCGCGCCGTCGCCGTGATCAGTTGCGGCGCGTCCGGTGCGAGGTCGTCGCGCGCGAGCACCATCGCGGCGGCGCCGCTGCCGATCGTCAACGATGCGAAGGCAGTCTTGAGATCGGCGCGCGTGACGCCGGGATCGTTCAACAGACCGCGGATCGTCTCTTCGACCAACTTGCGGCCGCATTCGCCGGCGACGACGAGGCCTGCTTCGATCGCACCGAGTTCGATCTGCGCCGCGACGACGCTCATCGCATTGGCGAAGCCCAAGCACGCGTTCGACAAGTCGAAGGCGGCGCATGTCGTCGGAAGTTCGAGCGTGTCGTGGACGACGGAGGCCGTCGCGGGCTCGAGGAAGTCGCGGCACACCGAGGCGTGGATCAACAAGCCGATGCGTTCGCGCGCGATGCCGCACGAGTTCAGCGCGATTTCTCCGGCGCGGGCCGCGACGGTGCTCGGCCGCGTGTCCGCGGGAAAAAAGCGTCGCTCGCGAATGCCGGTCATCAACTCGAGCCGGCCCGCGTGCATGGAGAAACGCCGGTACACGGGCTCGAGCGAGCGCTCGAGATCTTCGGAGCGCACGACCTCGTCCGGCAGGACGTGGCTCGTGGAGGCGATGCGAACGCGCTGGAAGCGCATGGGGCGGGAGAGGGTAGACGTGCGGCGCTGCTTGTCCACCGCGCATCCGCTATCGTGTGCGGCCCACGGCCCTCACGTCCCCAAAGCTCCGATGCCCACGCGATTCGAACGCCTTCTCGCCGTCTGCGCGCTCGCCGTTCTCGGCGCGGCGTGCGGTGATGACCCGCAACCCTCTGGAGCGACTGCGACGACCGCGCCGGCGAACGACGCGCTCGCCACGGAGAAGACGACGGCGTTGAAGAAAACGCTCGAGGCCTTCGACGCCTACCAGGCGGAGAAGTTCGAGGACGCACTGCGCTTGTACGACGAGTTGCTCGTGCTCGAGCCGGACAACGTGAAGGCCAAGATCAACCGCTCGGCGTCGCTGGCGCGTTTGGGACGCATCGCCGAAGCGCTGGCGGCGACGGAAGAGTGCGTGCGCCTGTGTCCGTCGGATCCCGACGTCTACATCAACCGCGCGGCGGTGCTCAACGACTCGCAGCGGCTCGAGGAAGCGCTGATGGTCGCGGAGAAGGCCCTCGCCGTCGGCGGTCCGCTGCCCAAGGCGCTGCTGCTCAAGGCCAACGTCTTGGCCAAGCTCGGACGCGGCGAGGAAGCGCTCGCACTCGCGGACAAACTGCTTGCGGCGCAACCCGGGCAAGCGGGCGTGCTGATTCAGAAGGCCGCGCTGCTCGACATCCTCGGGCGCAGCGCCGATGCCGATGCGATCATCGCCGAGCTGCGCCAGCGTTTCCCCAACGACGCGAGCCTCGAAGCCACGCTCAAGCTGCGCGGCGCGGGCTCGAAATAGCGTGCGGCCTTCGCGGAATTGACGGTCGGCGGTCCGCCGCCCACGCTGTTCCGCTCGCCATGGCTTCCACCGCGCTCACGATCCTGCACGTCGACATGGACGCGTTCTACGCGTCGGTCGAGGTGCGCGATGATCCGTCGCTCGCCGGAAAACCGGTCGCCGTCGGCGGCGCCGCGAACGCGCGCGGCGTGATCTCGTCGGCGAACTACATCGCGCGAAAGCACGGCGTGCGCTCGGCGATGCCGACCGCGGAGGCGTTGCGCACGTGTCCGGAACTC
>CAYHRR010000401.1:0-4321 GCA_964358875.1 uncultured Planctomycetaceae bacterium
GATCTGGCCGTCGGTGATCGAGATCACGTTGGTCGGGATGTAGGCCGACACGTCGCCTTCCTGCGTCTCGACGACCGGCAGGGCCGTGATCGAACCGCCGCCCGCCTTGTAGCGCGGGTTGATCTTGGGCGCGTCCTTGGAGAGCTTCGCGGCGCGCTCGAGCAAGCGGCTGTGCAGGTTGAACACGTCGCCGGGGAAGGCCTCGCGCCCCGGAGGACGGCGCAGGAGCAACATGACTTGGCGGTAGGCGAGCGCCTGCTTGTACAAGTCGTCGTACATGATCACGACGTGTCGGCCTTCGTCGCGGAAGCGCTCGGCCATCGTGCATCCGCCGTAGGCGGCGAGGTACTGCATCGAAGCCTCTTCCATGGCGCTCGCCGAAACGACGATGGTGTAGGCCATCGCGCCGGCCGCCTCGAGGCGCCGCACGACGTCGACGACGGTCGACTGCTTCTGCCCCATCGCGACGTAGATGCACAGCACCTGCTCGGGATTCTTGGGGTCGCCGCCGCCGGTGGTCTTTTGATTGAGGATCGTGTCGATCAAGAGCGCGGTCTTGCCGGTCTGACGGTCGCCGATGATCAGTTCGCGCTGGCCGCGGCCGATCGGGATCATCGCGTCGATGGCCTTGATGCCGGTCTGCAGCGGCTCCTTGACGGGCTCGCGCTCGACGACGTTCGGCGCCGGTTGTTCGATCGGCAGGAAGTCGGCGGGCGTCACCGCGAGCGGCCCCTTGCCGTCGATCGGATCCCCGAGCGCCGTGACCACGCGACCGAGCAACGCGTTGCCGGTCGGAACCGAGATGATGCGCCCGGTCGTGCGCACCAAGTCGCCTTCCTTGACCTTGGTCGCGTCGCCGAGCAACACGCAGCCGACGTTGTCCTCTTCGAGCGAGAGCGCGACGCCGCGCACACCGCCGGCGAACTCGATCAGCTCGTTCATCATGCAGTCGTCGAGACCGTAGACGCGCGCGACGCCGTCGCCGACCGACAGCACCGTGCCGACCGACTGCAGCGTGGTCTCGCCCTTGTACGACTCGATCTCCTTCTTGAGGATCGAGGTGACTTCCGCGGGACGCAGTTCCATGGACTTGCTCTTGGGTTCAGTGGTTTCGGGCGAGACTACGAATCAGGAAACGCGCGCCTTGAGCAGCTTGCTGCGCAAGCCCTCGAGCCGACCGAGCGCCGATTGATCGATCAATCGATTGTCGACGTACACGCGCACACCGGCGATCAGGTCCGTGTTGGTGCGCGATTCCAACAGGACTTCCTTGCCGATCACGGACTTGACCGCGACGGCGATCTCGGCGAGTTCGCCTTGACCCAGGGGGCGCGGCGACTCGACGACACCTTCGACCTGGCCGCGGTCCTGCAACGCGCAACGCCGGAACGCGGCCGGCAATTCCGCGACGACTGCGAAGCGGCGCTTGTCGAGCAACAGGTGCAGGAAGTTGTTCGTGAGCGCGTGCATCTTGGCCGCCAGCACGTCGACACGCTTGCGCGTTTCGAGCTCGGGAACACGCGCGTCGAACAAGCTCCGACCGGCGGGCGACGCCAACACACCCGCGAGCACGTCGACGTCCGCTTGCACGGCCGCCAACGCGCCCTTCTCACGGGCGAGCCCGTAGAGCGCTTCGGCATAGCGCGTGGCGACGAGCCCGATCCTCACGACTTCGCCACCTTCAGCTTGCCGACCATGTCGGCCACGAGTCGACGGTCGTCGTCGGAGCCCACGTTGCGACCGAGCACCACGCGGGCGCCGGACATCGAGAGCTCGACCACTTCTTGGCGGATCGCGGCCAAGGCTGCATCGCGTGCAGCTTGGATCTGACGTTGCGCGTCGTCGGCCAACTTCTGCGCCTTGAGGCCCGCTTCGGCCACGATTTGCTGCTCGACCGCCGCCGCACGCGTGCGTGCATCGGCGAGCAACTTCGCGGCTTCCGCGCGCACCTCGATCAACTTGGTCTCGACTTCGGCGCGCGCCTTGGAGGCTTCGTCGCGCGCTTTCTCGGCGTCGACGATGGCCTTGGAGGCCAGATCGTCGCGCGCCTCGAGCGCCTTGGTGATCGGCCCCATGACGACCTTCCACATCAATGGAAGCGCGACGAGGAAGATCACCCAGGTCCACAGCGCGCCACCGAAGCCGGCGGCGTCGAAGGGGTTGAGCCCTCCTCCTCCACCCGCAGCGGCGTGCCCTTCGAGGGCAGCGCCGGCGTGTCCGTCGAGGACACTAGCGGCGTGCTCTTGGAGTGCAGCGATTAGAAAAACCATGTCGACCTCCGGCGCCCGCCCGTGCGGGCGCGACGAACGACTACTGCTTGAGCGCGACCAGCAGGGTCACGACGACGGCGAACAGGGCGACACCTTCGATGAAGGCGGAGAGGATCACCGAACCGCCGCGGATGTCGTTGGCAGCTTCCGGTTGACGACCGATCGCTTCGTTGGCGGAAGCACCGATCTTGCCGATGCCCAGGCCGGCGCCGATCGCGGCCACGGCAGCGCCGATGGCGGCGCCGAGGTAGGCGAAGGGAATCGACGGACCGAACTTGGTGACGGTGTCCTGGACGGCGAGGAAAGCCTCGTTCATGTGCAGCATGGAAGTCATGTCTCCGGAAGCGACTGGGGTCAGTCGGGGAGTGGGTTGACGGTGAAAAGGAAACTCTGGAACGCAGTCCCGCGAGCCTCAGTGCTCGGGGTGAACGGACGCGCCGACGAAGATGATCGACAGCGTGGTGAAGATGTAGGCCTGCAGCACTGCGACGAAGGTCTCGATGATCATGATGAACACCGCGAAGCCGATCGCGAGCGGAGCCGAGCCGTAGCCCGCGAGCGGCGAGATCTGCTTGGCGAAGAACATGATCAGGCCCATGCACGACAGCACGATCAAGTGCCCGGCGGTCATGTTCGCGAACAAGCGGATCATCAAGGCGAAGGGCTTGACGCACAGGCCGATCAACTCGACCACGAACATCAGCGGCCACAGCGCGGCCGGCACGTGCGGCACCAAGTTCTTCCAGAAGGCGAGCGGACCTTGCGCGGCCATGCCGCAGCCGATCATCGCGCCGAAGGTCGTCACCGCCATCGCGCCGGTGACTGCGATGCTCGCCGTCGCCGTCGCGCCGTGCGGGATCAGACCGAACAGGTTCTGGAACAGGACGAAGAAGAAGACGCACAGGAAGTACGGCAGGAAGTGCGCGCCGTGCTCCTTGCCCATGATCGCGAAGACCATGTCGTCGCGGATGAAGCGCGCGAAGCCGGCGAACATCTTGCTGATCGCGTCACCCTTGCCCGAACGCAGATAGCTCGGAACACCGGCGAATCCGATCAGGATGAACAGCACGGCGGCGAGCTGGAACACCTGCAAGTTGGTGAACACCAGCCAACCGTCTTCGCCATGCATCATCGAGGCCGACTGCGTGAACAGGCTCGGCAGCCAAGGCGCGTGCAGCGCCAAGGGCACGGCCGGATCGGCGTGCGGGTGCAACGACAAGGGCACCGGCGCCAAGTGGCCGAAGAGTTGCATGAACACCGCGCCCGGATCGGTCGTCGCGCCTGCGGCGTGATGCACCGAGAAATTCGCCGCGACCAGCGAGGCCGCGATGATCACGGCCAGCATCGCTAGGCCGCGCGGGCAGAAGACGTAACGGACGATTTCGCGCACGATGCTCACGACGCGTGCGACTCCTTCGAGGTGCGTCCGACGGCGAGTTGCACGACCGGCGCAAGCGCGGTCGCGAACAGCACGGCGGAGGCGAACCCGAGTAGGTAGGCGGTCCAATCCACGTGGGCGCCGAACTCGTCGGCGTAGCGCAACAACAGGGCACCCGTGGTCAGCACGAACAGTTTGGCGAGGAAGGCGACGACGAAGACCTGCATGAACTGCTTGGGCCGATGGAGCGCGGCCCACTGACCCCAGGCCGAGCCGCCCGTCGCGAGCGCGAGGGCCAGGGTCGCACCGAGCAGCGCTCCAGCTCCGACGGCGCCGCCGAGCCGCCAGGCCACGAGGGCGGCGACCGGTAGACCGGCGAGGGGTGCGAGGTAGAGAGGCTTGTTCATGGCTTCGAGGTGTCGCGCGGACGGCTTGCGTCGTCCACGCTGTGCGGCTTGGCAGCGGGCGCCAACCGACGCACGAGCGAGAACATCGCTCCCGCCGCGCCGATCGCGATCCCGCCGATCATCAACCAGGGCGCCGTTCCGAACTTGCGGTCCAACCACCAGCCGACCGCGCCACACACCAGAAAAGTCAGCGAGAACTGCATCCCGGCTCCGGCGTACTTCAAGTACGCCGTGTCGAGCGGCCGGCCCCACATGCTGGCGTCGAA
>CAYHRR010000402.1:0-4318 GCA_964358875.1 uncultured Planctomycetaceae bacterium
AGAAGATCAGGCCGAAGCACAACACGCCGTACACCATGCGCGTCAGCGTGCGCGTGAAGCTCGGGTTCGGCGTGAGCCAGAAGCAACACCTGCGCAGCAGGTACAGCGACGCGAGCAGCGCACCGAGCATGCCCGCCGAGTAGCCGATCGTGATCGAAGTCACGTGGGTCGACAGCCAGAAGTTCGTGTCGAGCACAGCGACGAGCGACGGCATCGTGTCGCGCTTCTCGAGCGACTCGTAACCGTTGGCGACGAAGAGCCCGATCAGACCCATCGTGGCGGCCACCGACAACGCGATGCGCTGGCGCGTCAGGCGCTCCGCGACGAGCGCGACGAGCGTGGCGACGCCCGTGACGAACAAGGTCGTCTCGTACAACGTGCTCACCGGAGGCCGCCCGCGAATCATGCAGCGCCACACGATCGCCGCGACGAGCAGCAGCGTCGGAAGCGTGACGGCGAGCGCAGTGACGCGGTACATCCAGCGGTTCTGAGGCACGAGCCACGAGATCGAGGCGAGCACGAAGGCCAGCACGAACAGCACCAACGCGACGTAGAGCAAGTCGGCCTTGTAGTAGCCGACTTCCATCTCGATCTTGGCGGTTTCGCCGCGCGGCACAGCTTGCATTTGCACCTCGGTCGAAAACGCTGCGAGGCTGCGCGTGAACGCGAGCGGCTCGTGCGGCGCGCGCGCGAGGCCCTCGAAGGCGGCGAGCATGGCGATGTGTCGAGGATCGATGTCGCCGTGTTCGAAGGCGTGCTGGACCAAGTCGGTCGGCGCAGACCACTCCGGCTGGGCTTCGACGGCGCCGATCGGAGGGAACATCGCGAGCGCCTCGGTGTTGCGCGCGAGCTCGTGCACGCCCTCGAGCAAGCGCGAGACTTCGCCGAACTCCTGCGCGCGCGCGGGATCGTCCTTCAGCGCGAAATACACAGGACGAAGCTCCGGCAACTTCGCGAGCACTTGACTGAAGGTCGCTTGCCTCGCGCCGTCGAACAGCTTGGCCGTCGAGCTGCTCGCGCCCACGCCCAAGTCGACGCGCGCGAAGTCGGCCGCTTCGGCGAGCTGGCGGAAGTCGCGCACGTTGATCGCGAGCGCGTAGGTTTGCTGTTGCAGCGAGTTGCGGTTCTTCTCTTCGATCACGCGGTATTGGTCGGCCAGCTCGAACAAGCGCTCGAGGCCCGGACGCAACTCGGCGAACGAGTAGTGGTCGCGCTTCTTCTTGCCTTCGACGGACACGCCGATCGCCGTGATGACGTCGCCGTCTTGCACGACGAACGACGGGTAATCCGCCGCTTGCTCCGGAAAGAACAGCACATCGAGCAGCCACGCGATCGGTGTCAGCTTCTCGCCGGCGGGCGTCGTCACGCTGCGTTTGCCGTTCATGCGCAGCAGCGTGAAGCTCGCGTAGGTGTCGAGCGGTTTGATGCGGCCGCCGTCTTGGATCGGCAGTCGCTGTGCGAGCGCGAGTTGCTCCTGCGACCACGGCGCGACACGCGGCGCGCGCTCTTGCGGCGCTGCGAACGCAGAGCGCACACCGGCGAGCAGCACGAACACGCAGGCCAACGTACGGACGAGAGTCTTCATGATGCGTGCGCCTCGGAACGGATGTGCCGCATGAGCTTGCGCGCGAAGTGCAGCGACAGCCCGACGGCGATCACGATGCATGCGTACAGCGGGTATTGATCGGCGGGGTTGTGAACGACGGCCAACGTCGAGAACAGCGGCGTGCCGGGCGGCGCACCATCGGGACCCCAGCCCGCCTGATAAACGACCAAACCGCCCGCGCGCAGCGGCTCGTTCATCGAGATCTTCACGGCGCGCGTCGACGCGCCTTCGATCACGGTGACGTCGCTCGAGAAGGCCTTGGCCATGTCGAGTCGCGGATGGTCCTCCTTCTTGAAGTCGTCGAGCGCCACGGTGAACGGCATCGAATAGCGCTCGCGGCGCAGCACGATTCCGAAGGTGCGGCCCGCGACTGCGACGGTCCACGGTGCGCCCAAGCGTCGCTCGCGCTCGTCGTTCGGCGCGCGGTACGACGCGGCGCCCCACAAGATCGCGGGCCGTCGCGCGCCGTTCTCTCGCTCGACCAACGCGACGTAGGCGCCGGCGACGTTCGCTTCGTTCTGCGGATCGAGCGCGAGGCGATCGATGAAATAGCCGTCGATCACCGGCAATTCCGCCTTGACCATCGGGCCCTTGGGGAACACGCGGCAATTCGGCACGAACTGCGTGACCTCGAGCTCGAACGGGAAGGCGTCCGACTTCAGTCGCGCGGGCGCGGAGGGCGTGGCGTCGTCGAACGTCGCCTGAGCCGCGACGCTCTCGCGGATGCTGCCGTCGGGGAGTTTCTCGAGGAGCGCGAGCTCCCAGTGGTTGTAGCTGTCGAAGGTGTTCGAGCCCTCGCCCTCGTAGAGCGTCGTGTGACCGTCGTGCGAGAACTGGAACTTCACCAGCGCCGCGACGAGCAGGAACAAGATCCCGCAGTGCGTGACGAGGATGCCTGCGGTCGCCCAGCCCTTGCGCATGCGCACGATGCCGCCGAGCACGAGGTTGGCGAACAACACGACCATCACGAGCGTCGCGCCGGGCAGTGGGATCGGCGGGCCGAAGTAGCGCGACACGACGAGCCATGACTCGAAGTAGCGCTGTTGCACTTCGAACAAGCCGCTTTGTTGCTGTTCGAGCGTCCCGAGCCAGGTCAGTACGCCGAGCGTGATCAAGAGCACGCAGCTCAGTCCGAACGACGTGAGCAACTTCCAAGAACTGCTGAGTATTGAGCGCATTCCGGCCTCAGTTCGCCGTTCGCAGCGAGCGACAGAATTCCAGGAACGCAGCGCGTTGCTCCTGCACCTGCGCGCGCGGTCCGGTCATTTTCACGAACACGGCGCGGCCCGTGAGCAGGCACAACGCGCCGATCAAGTGCTCTTGTTGCGCGGGCGCCGTCGCCGTCTCGCCGCGCGCGCGCCCGACGATCGCGGCGTCGACGCCGAGGATCTTCTCGCGCGCGAGCGCAGCGATATCCGCCTCGCTGCGCCGCGCCGCGCCCAACTGTCCGCACCAGCGATTGACGTTGGCGAGCAAGCCGCCGCCGTCGCCCGCGAGCAAGGTCACGTAGCACTCGACCGCGCCGTCGGCGCCGGAGTTGAACGTGACTTCACGGCCCATCTTCGCGGCGCCTTGCGTCCAACCCGCCGGCGCGGTCCAAGCGAAAGCGCCGCTCGCGGGCGGCAAATCGAGCTGCGCCGGCGCAGCGCTCGACGGCGGCGCGTTCTCCACGGCGTTGTCGTGACTGTGATCGTGATCCGCGTGCTCATCGGCCTGCTTGAACGACGCGACCAAGGCGCGGAAGTTGGCGAGCTCGCGTGCGATGACGTCACCCGGACCGGTCATCTTGAGTGAGCGCACGCGCTCGTGGTCGACGAGCATCAAGCCGACCAAGCGCCAATCACCGGCCGCTTGATCGCCCGACATGCCCGTCCATGTGCCGTTGATGTCGACGAGCACTGCCGGTTGACCGAGCCACTCGAGCGTCGGCAGAGCGGCGACCGCAGCTTCGTCGAGCGCCGGCAACGACATCTGTCCGCGCCAACGATTGACGTTCGAGAACAGATCGCCGCGCGTGCCGCTCAAGGTCGCGTAGCACTCGGCGCGCTCATCGCCGCCGACGCGCAAATTGACTTCGCGGAATGTGCGCGCAGGCAGATCGCTCCAGCCCGCGGGCGTCGTCCAGGTCACGCTCGCACTCGCCGCGTCAGCTTGCGCCGGCGCAGCGAAGTCGCGCGCGGAGATGCCGAAGCGCTCCGCGTCCGACGCGTTCCATTGGATCGGGCGACCGACCGGTTCGAGCGTGCGCGGCGCGGCGAGCGTCGTCTCCGTACTGCTCTGCGAACAACCGGCAGCGAGCGCGATGGCCAGCACGCCGAGCCGGCGCAGGTGACATGTGCGGTCGGATCGACCGAGACGAGCGCGGTGCTTCAAGGAGCTCCGCACGGCATGCAACGAGAGGGTTCGAATGGACATGAGGTCGGCCATAGTGCGTATGGCGACCTGCATTGCAACCCACGGGATCGTCACGTGCTGTGAACGACGCCTCCGCCGCAGTCCTGCGCCCGTGATCCGGTGGGTGCGAACGCTCTCTCGCCCGCACCCAAAGGCCAGGTGGCCTGACGCGGGCGCCGGCGCCGAAAACGACGCGCGAGGCCTACTCGGCGCGGTCGCGCCGCACGATCACCTTGCGGCCGCGGATCGTCGTCCGGCGCAGGGCCTGGATGACTTCCTCGGCGGCTTCCGCCGGCACTTCGACGATCGAGAAGCGAT